>CAZPDR010000074.1:0-5030 GCA_964585495.1 uncultured Candidatus Bathyarchaeia archaeon | reverse complement strand
CGCTCCATGGCCTTCAGCCTTATCACGCCCGTGGTGGTCTCCTCGAAGCCGCAGATCACCTGGCCCAGGAGCTCCTCGTGGCGCTCGTGCAGGGTGGCTATGAGGTCGGCTCCATCGTCGTGCACCAGCCTCGGCCCGCGCCCTATCACCTGCTCGATGCACCAATAGTATTCCTCCCGGCTCAGGCCGCGCCAGGCGAAGACGTGAACGCCATCCTCCACCAGGGCCGCGGCCACGGCATCGTTGGTGGAGAGGGGGTTAGAGCCGCAGAGGGCCACGTCAGCACCGCCAGCCATGAGCGTCCTCACGAGCACGGCCGTCTCCTTGGTTACGTGGAGGCAGCAGCCGATGCGCAGGCCCTCCAGGGGCTTCTCCTTGGCGAAGCGCTCTCTTATGCGCATGAGGACGGGCATGTGGGCCTCGGCCCAGGAGATGAGCTTGCGCCCCTCTGGCGCTAGATCCAGGTCCCTCACCCTGTGGTCTGGCACGCTGCCTCGCCCCGTGGAGGCAGGGCGCCCGCGGGGATAAGGCTGCCCCCCGCTCTCTCAGGCACCCGATCGCGTCTCCTCGCCCAGCCAGGCCAGGTAGTCCTCGGAGCCGCCGATTATGGGCAGGGCCACGACCTCAGGCACCTCGTAGGGGTGGAGCTCCCTCACCCTGGCTATGAGCCGTTCCAGCAGGCTGGTGCGCGTCTTGACGAGCAGCAGGAATTCCTCAGCTCGGTCTATGCGGCCTTCCCACCAGAAGAGGCTGAGGAGCGGGCCTGTTATGTTCACACAGGCCGCCAGGCGCTCCTCAAGCAGGGCCCTTGCTATGCGCTCGGCCACCTCCCTGTCCGGGCAGGTGATGAGCACGGCCGCGAACAGGTCAGCCCACCGGCCTGAACTTGTAGCGCTCGTAGATGAGTTCAACGCTGCCGTCCGGCTTGAGCCTGAACTCGGCCACCTCCCTCCTGCCGTTCTGGTAGGTGAAGAAGGTGGCGACCTCCTCGCCCAGCTCCTCTGGCACGAGGGGCACGGAGGTCTCGGTGTAGCGCCCGCGAGCCTCCAGGAAGAGGAAGTCGCCCTTCCTCACCACCTCCACGCGGTAGGTGCCCATGTAGGTCTCGTAGGAGCCGGCCAGCCTGTCCAGCACCCTCTCGCGCCTGAAGAGCTCCAGCTCCTCAGGCTCAAGGCCGAGGGCGAGGGCAAGCGCATAGAGCCCTATGTTCGCGAGCGGGTAGCCCTTCGCGTTCGCCAGCACGGCAGCACCCAGCCCTTCCTCCGGCAGGTAGCCCACCCAGGCCGTGGAGACGAGCACGGAGCCGCTGTGGCAGACGAGCTTCTGGCCGAAGGGCTCCTCCACGATGGTCCAGCCGTAGCCGTAGTAGCGGCCATCCGGCTGCCTGATGCGCGGCTCCTCCATGGCCCTTATGCCCTCCTCGGACAGCACGCGCGTGCCCTCCAGCTCACCACGGTTCAGATACATGCGCAGGTAGCGGGCCAGGTCGAGGGCGTTGCTTATCAAGCCGCCATCGGCCGAGATGCCGAAGGGGTAGGTGCTGGGCACGCGGTTGCCCCTCCTGTCTATGATGTAGGGCGTGGCCTTGTCCGGGTCGGCCTCGAACTCCTCCTGCGTGAAGTAGGAGCGCTCCATGCCCAGGGGCCTGAGGATGTGCTCCTTCACGTAGTCCTCGTAGGACAGGCCGGACAAGCGGCTTATGATGAGGCCGAGGAGCACGTAGCCCTCGTTCAGGTAGAGGAACCTCTCGCCCGGCCTGGCCTCGGCCCAATCGCCCGCCTCGGCCATGAAGGCCACCACGTCCTCCGGGCTGGCGATGGGGAGCCACGAGCGGGCATCGCCTATCACGTCCCTGATGAGCGCCTCCGCGTAGGCGAGCGCGGGCAGGCCGGAGGAGTGCGTGAGGAGGTGCCAGATCCTTATGGGCTCGCCGAAGGGCCTCACCTTGAGGGGCACGTATTTCTCAACAGGGTCGCCTAGGCTCAGCTTCCCCTCCTCGGCCAGCTTCATGATGGCCAGGGCCGTGAAGGACTTGGTTACAGAGGCAACGCAGTAGGAGGTGCGAGGCGTGGCCCTCAGGCCGCGCTCCACATCCCGGTAGCCGAGGCCCCTGGCGTAGAGCACGCGGTCCCTGTCCAAGAGCGCGAGGCTGAGGCCGGGGAGGCGTGTCTTGGCCATCTTCTCCAACACGAAGCGCTCCAGGCGGCGGGCATCGAGCTCCATCATCCTCCCCGGCCTTCCCTGGCGAGGCAGGCTAAAAGCCTGTGGCCTCCCGGGAATTATCCCTGCCTGGCGATTAAGCGCGGCAGCAGGCCGAGGACCAGCGAAAAACCTTTTATCTGTGCCCTCGTCCGGGCGGCTGGCGATGGAGATGGGCGAGCAGGAGATCATAGAGGGGCTGAGAAGGGCGGTGAGGGAATACGACCCCGACCTGGCCCGCGAATACGCGCAGAAGGCCGTGGAAGCCGGCATAGACCCCGTGAAGGCGCTTGAGGAGGGGCTGGCGAAGGCGCTGAGGGAGATAGGCGATAAGTTCGGGAGGGGCGAGATCTTCCTCACCGAGCTGGTGGCCGCTGCCCAGGCCATGGAGGCTGGCGCGGAGGTGCTGAAGAAGAAGATCATGGAGGCCGGGAAGGCCGAGTATGTGGGCCGCTTCCTCATAGGCACCGTGGAGGGCGATATCCACAGCCTGGGCAAGGGCATCGTGGCCGCCATGCTCATGGCCGCCGGCTTCGAGGTCATAGACCTGGGCGAGGACGTGCCCACCCAGGTGTTCGTGGAGAAGGTGCGCGAGCTAAGGCCGGACATCCTGGGCCTGAGCGCCCTCATGACCACCACGATGGCGAAGCAGAAGGAGGTGATAGAGGCCCTCAAGGCCGCTGGGCTACGCGACAAGGTGAAGGTGATCGTGGGCGGAGCTCCCGTCACGGATGAGTGGGCCAAGCAGATAGGGGCGGATGCCTGCGGCATGGACGCCACGGACGCTGTGAGGAGGGCCCTGGAGCTCCTGGGCAGGCAGGTGGATTGAGGTGTGCCCCTTCCCAGGCAAGCGCATGCTGGAGTTCCTGACGCGCGATGACATGGAGGCCATCCACCTCGCCTCGCTGAAGCTGCTTGAGGAACGCGGCGTGGTCGTGAAGAACGCTGAGGCGCTACGCATCCTCAAGGAGAACGGCTGCGAGGTAGATGAGGCCAAGCAGGTAGCCCGCATACCTGAGCACATCGTGAAGGAATGCCTGCGCAAGGCACCTTCCCTCATCCGCCTCTACAGCCGCGATGGGAAGCGCGACCTCCTGATAGGGAAGGACAACGTGATCTACAACCCCGGCTCCACCGCGACCTACCTAATCGACAGGCGCACGGGCGAGATAAGGGCGCCCACGGCCCAGGACTTCGCGGAGTTCGTGAGGCTGGTGGACGCGCTAGAGCACATCCACGCCCAGAGCACGGCCATGATACCTGCCGACGTGGACAACAGCATCGCGGACCTCTACAGGCTCTACATCGTGCTGAAGAACTCCACGAAGGCTATCGTAACGGGCGCCTTCACGAAGGAAGGGCTCCACGACATGGTGAAGATGTTGGAGATCGTGTCCGGCGTGGAGGCTGGCAAGAGGCCCATGGCCATCTTCGATGTCTGCCCATCTGCACCGCTCATGTGGAGCGATATAATGTGCCAGAACCTCGTGGACTGCGCCAAGTATAAGGTGCCAGCTGAGATCGTCTCCATGCCCCAGCTGGGCGCCACCGGGCCGGTAACGCTCGCGGGCAGCCTAGCCCAGCTGAACGCGGAGGAGCTCAGCGCTATCGTCATCTCGCAGCTCACCAACCCGGGGGCGCCCATCATCTATGGCGGCTCGCCCACCACCTTCGACATGCGCTACGCCACGCCCAGGCTGGGCGCCATAGAGACCGTGATGCTCTGCTGTGCCTACGCGCAGATGGGCAAGTTCTACGGCCTGCCCACGCACGCCTACCTCGGCCTGAGCGACTCGAAGGTGCCGGACGCCCAGGCTGGCTTGGAGGCCACCACGGGCATCCTGCTGGGCACCATGGCTGGCGTGAACGTCATCTCCGGGCCTGGCATGCTGGTCATGGAGAGCTGCCAGTCCTTCGAGAAGCTCGTCATAGACAACGAGATATGCGGCATGGCTCTCAGGCTGGCGAGGGGCATAGAGGTGGATGCGGACACCATAGCGCTGGAGGTCATGCGCAAGATCTGCCCAGGCGGCCACTACCTGGCCGAGAAGCACACGCGCACCTGGCTCAGGAAGGAGGTCTTCATGCCATCGCCCGTGATCGATAGGCTGAGCCTAGATGCCTGGCGCAGGGCTGGCTCCAAGGACATAGTGGCCAGGGCGAGGGAGCGCGTGGACCAGATACTTGCCGAGCACCAGCCCGAGCCCCTGCCGTCCGACGTGGAGAAGGAGCTCCAGGAGCACCTGAAGGCCATCATGGCCAAGCACGGGGTAGAAAAGGTGCCTCTCCTCTAGGAGGGCGCGGGGAAGGGAGTTTTTGTCTTACAAGCCCACCTCTATGCCCAGGTAGAGCCTGCTCAGGCGCGGGTGGTTCATGAGCTCCTCTGGCGTGCCCTCGAAGTTCACCCGGCCGTCCACGAGCAGGTAGGCCTTATCGCCTATCTCAAGAGCTCTCCTGGCGCTCTGCTCCACCAGTATGATGGTTAGGCCCAGCTCGTCCCTCAGGCTCACTATGGTCTGGAGGATCTGCCTGGCTATCTTGGGCGCGAGGTCCGTGGTGGGCTCATCGAACATCATGAGCTTGGGCTTCCTCAGGAGGGACATGGCTATGGCCAGCATGCGCCTCTCGCCACCGCTGAGCGTCCGCGCCTTCTTGTCCATCAGCTTCCTCAGCACCGGGAACATGGCCACCACCTCCTCGATGCGGTCCTCCACCAGCTCCTTCTCCAGCGCGTAGGAGGCCATGATGAGGTTCTCGCGCACGGAGAGGTTCACGAAGACGTTCTCCGTCTGGGGCAGGTAGGCCACGCCCTTCTTGGCTATCTCGTGCGG
>CAZPDR010000073.1:0-5074 GCA_964585495.1 uncultured Candidatus Bathyarchaeia archaeon | reverse complement strand
CTAGAGCAGGCGCGTGGGCGGCTGCCCCCTCCCCTCGCCAGCCCTGACGGCCTCTAGGGCCGTGAGCCCTGCTGGCGTGATGGCGTAGTAGGTCCTGCGGCCCAGGGGCACGGTCCTCACTAGCCCCGCCTCCAGGAGGCGCTGGAGGTGCTTCTGGGCGGTCCACCAGCTTATGCCCGTGGCCTTGGCCACCTGGTGGCAGTTCATCCTCTTGGCCGAGAGGGCCTCTAGGATCCTGAGCCTGGTCCTGCCGCCCGCGCCCTCAAGGAGCAGGAGGGCAGCCTCAGGCAGCCTCCGCCTGCCTTCTGAGGGAGGCGGGAGGGGAACGCCTGCCTTCCTGAGCAGCCTGGCCGAAACGGGCAGGGAGGTGCCCGCCAGGACGAACACCCGCTCGTCCCCCAGCTCCTCGGCCAGCCTCAGGGCTGCTCTCGCGACCTCGTGCCTGGGAGGTGCCTGTGCAAGCGAGCCGGGGGGCAGGAGGGGCATTTCGAGGTGAACCTGCTCTGGCGAGAGGAGGGAGAGGAAGGCACCTAGCTGCCTCAGGTGGTTTTCCCTCGCGTTCGTGAGGCCGTTCGGGAGCTCCAGCAGCGTGATGGAGACCACCAGCCTGCCTCCTAGCTTGGATAGGGCGCGCCTAAGCGTGAGCAGCGCCTCCAGCACGCGTGGCAGCTTGGCCAGGGAAGGGTGGGGCCTGTTGATGGCCTGCCGGAGCTCCTCCTCCACGGCATCCAGCTTCACGACCACCTGGTCCGCCAGCGCCAGGGCCTGCAGCACGCGCCTCTCGGCCAGGAGGGAGGAGTTCGTGAAGACGACCAGCTTCGCGCCTGGCGCGCGAGCCTCTCCCGCCTTCCTCAGGGCCTCCAGGACCTCGGGCAGGCGCGGGTGGAGGGTGGGCTCACCATTCCCTATGAGCACGAGCGCGTCTAGCGTGCTTGAGGGGGCCAACTCCTCTAGCACCTGGGCCAGGGCGCTGGCTACCCGCTCGGGCGTGGGCCAGGAGGCCGAGGCCCGCGCTGCCCGTGGGTCCACGAGCTCCACCACGTGGGCGAGGGGGCAGTAGGCGCACCGGTAGGTGCACATGGCCCTCCCGGGCGGGAGGATGTTGATGCCCAGCACGCGCCCCAGGCGCCGGGAGATGTTGGGGCCGAAGACCAGGGCGCCCACGGGCTGAGAGGCATCCGCCAGCGGGTCGTAAGGCCTGAGTCCGCCACCTAGCCCAGCCCACATGCCTCCTTGAGCACGCGCCAGGCCTATTATCTCTTGTGCATCAAACTTGAGCACAATTTGAGCTCCTGCTTATTACGGTCGCCCGGCCTCAGGGGCACGCCATGCGGGCGCCAGGAGGCCAGGCCAGGGGGGCGGTCCAGGTGGCCCTCGCGGCCATCTCGACCGCGCTGGTGTGCGTGGCCACCATGGTCTTCACGCTCTACGTGCCAGCCACGAAGGGCTTCTTCAACCTGGGCGAGACCATGGTCTACACGGTGGCCATCCTCTTCGGCCCATACGTGGGCGCCCTGGCGGGTGGCCTGGGCTCCGCCCTGGCCGATGTGCTGCTCGGCTACCCGTATTATGCGCCGGGCACGCTCGTCATAAAGGCTGCCGAGGGCTTCGTGGTGGGCTGGCTGACCAGGCGGACGGCCAAGCTCGGGCAGAGGGCCTGGACCTACCTCACCAGCCTGCTCGCCTTCCTCTCCGGCTCCCTCCTCGCCTCCATAGGCGCCTGCTACTACAGCGGGGCAGCCGACATCACGCTCTGGAGTGCTGCCTTCACCCTGCAGGTGCCTCCCGTCCTCTGGATCTGCCTGGGCGTGGGCCTGGCCGTGCTCATCATGGCCCTCGGCCTCAGCTCTGGCCCTGAGGCAGGCTGGCGGGTGCTGGCCATCTTGGCAGGCGGGTGCGTGATGGTGCTGGGCTACTTCCTCTACGAGTTCTTCGTGCCCTGGCTTGGCCCGTTAGGCTGGGCCGCCCTGGCCGAGGTGCCGGTGAACGTGGGGCAGGTGGCCGTGGGCCTCGCGGTGGCCATCCCCCTCACCAGGGCGCTTGAAAAACGCCTCAGGCCGCTGGAGGCCGCTCCCTAGCCTTTATCAAGCTGGCCTGAGCTCCTGTCTCAGGCGATGAGGCCGTGAGGAGAACCCACGACGCTGAGCTCTGATGATGGCTCGGCTCTGAGCTGAGCTGGGCTAGGAGGAGAAGGTTAAGAAGGCTGTCCCGCAATCGCACCTGGCTTGTCGGCCGTAGATGTGGCCGTGAGCGCGGTGCGGGTGGTGGAGCCCGAGGACGTCCGGGTGCTCAGGGCCATAGAGGATCTCATGGCCCGCTACGAGCACGTGCCCGTGGACGCCATCATCAGGGCCTCTGGGCTCCACCCCCGCGAGGTGGGCTACAGGCTGGACAGGCTCCACGGGCTGGGCCTGATAAGGCGTTGGACAGGCCCCTACACGGGCTACGTGCTCCGCCTGGCCGGCCACGACCTCCTGGCCATTTACGCCCTCGTGCGCTCCAACGTGCTTGAGGCCTTCGGCAAGCCGCTCGGCGTGGGGAAGGAGGCGGATGTCTATGACGCCCTCACGCCCGAGGGGCGCAGGGTGGCCGTGAAGTTCCACCGCCTAGGCAGGGTGAGCTTCAGGCAGACGAGGCGCGTGAGGGGCTACGCCCGCCCGACCGTATGGGCCGATTGGTATATCCGCTCCCGAACGGCGGCCAAGCGCGAGTTCCAGGCCCTAAAGCTGGCCCATGAGGCTGGCGTCTCCGTGCCGGAACCCATAGCCCGCAACAGGCACGTGATAGTGATGGGCATCATAGAGGGGGCCGAGCTAGCCGATGTGTGGCTGCTGGACCCGGAGCCCGTGCTGGCGGACGTGCTGGCCAACGTGAGGAGGGCCTACGTGCGAGCGGGCATCATACATGCCGACCTGAGCGAGTATAACGTGATCGTAAGGCCGGATGGGGGCGTGCTCATCATAGATTGGCCACAATACGTGCGCAAGAACCATCCTAATGCCCGAGAGCTCCTAGAGCGCGATGTGGGCACCGTGCTGCGCTTCTTCGCCAGGAAGTATGGCACTTCCGTGGACCGCGCGGCAGCGGTGGAGTTCGCGATGGGCCTCAGGCCATCCGTGCCCGGTCTAGAGGCCTACTTGGGCGGCTCTAGTATCACGTAGAGGATGTTGTTGCCGCGGATGAGGATGTTCGTGCCGTAGTTGATGGTCGGCTGCCCGTTGACGTATTCCTTCGCCTGCGAGAGGACCACGTTCATGTAGCCATCGCAGTGCTCCATGACGCCGTGATACTCGATGCCGTTCTTCAGCTTGATGACGATGGGCGAGTTGGTGAACCTGGCCAACAGGTTCAAGGGCCTTCGGTTGGTCTCCATGCTCCGCACCGGGCCATGCGTGAACAAGCCTACTTAAAAGCTTTCGAGACCTCCGGGGCCGCTGAGCGGTGAGTTTATATATAACCAAGCCCGAGGAAGGCCTTTCCGAGGCCCTCTAGCCCCGCTCCAGCCGCACCCAGCTCCTTATCTTGGCTTATAGCCTAGCGAGGGCAGAAGGGTGCGGGGAGCGAGGTGGAGGTCCTCCCGCTCGCGGCCGACAGCATGGGCACGAGGAGCATGGCCACCCTCGTCCGGACCGATGACCTGGTGGTCCTGATAGACCCGGGCGTGGCCCTCGCGCCACGCCGCTACGGCCTGCCGCCACACCCGCTGGAGATCCTGCGCATGGAGGAGCACAGGGAGGCCATAATCCAGGCCTCCGAGGAGGCGGACGTGTTGGTCGTAACGCACTACCACTACGACCACCACATGCCAGATGTGCCCGAGATCTTCGAGGGCAAGGTGGCCTTGATCAAGCACCCCACGGAGAACATAAATAGGTCCCAGCGTGGGCGGGCGGCCTACTTCCTAGGCGCGCTGAAGAACCTTCCGAGGCGCCTGGAGGCGGCAGATGGCCGTGAGTTCAGGTTCGGGAGGACGAGGCTGGCCTTCTCAAAGGCAGTTTACCATGGAACAGGGCCGAGGCTGGGCTACGTCATAGAGGTCTGCGTGGAGTGCGGTGGCGAGAAGTTCGTCTTCACATCGGATGTGGAAGGCCCGGCCCTGGAGGACCAGGTGGGGTTCATCTTGGCTGAGCGGCCGGAGCTGGTCTACGTGGACGGCCCCATGACCTACATGCTCGGCTTCCGCTACTCGGCCAGGAGCCTCCAGGCGTCTGTGGAGAACCTCATCCGCGTGCTGGAGGCGGGCACGCAGACGCTCGTGGTGGACCACCACTTCCTGCGCGACCTAGCCTACCGGGAGCGGATAGGGCCTGTCTATGAGTTCGCCCGCGAGAGGGGCGCGGAGGTGCTGACGGCTGCCGAGCTCGCTGGCAAGCCCATAGAGATGCTTGAGGCCCACAGGAAGGAGCTCTACGAGCAGCAGCCGCCCTAGCACAAGGCAGTTGCCGAAAGCCTTTTTAAACTCATGCCGATAGACGGCCGGGGTGCCCGGGATATGAACATCTCCATATCGCTCACGGAGGTCCTCTACGCGCTTGGCCTGTTCGCCTGGGTCATCGTGGTCGTCCAGGTGATCTCCAAGGCCGTCTATGAGGCCGCCAAGGAGCGTTATGGCGATGAATACGTGGGCATCTACTTCGCCCGCAAGGTCATCCACATCCTGGCCGGCGGCCTTGTGGCGCTTTTGATACCGATCTTCAACCTCTTCGACGACTTCATCCTGCCCCTCGCGCTCGCCATCGTCCTGGCCTTCCTCTGCTGGTGGCCCCACCGCACGGGCAAGCTCATGTATTGGTTCCAAGACCCGAGCAACATGTATGAGGTGGACTTCTGCCTGGTGTGGGGCATCCTCATGGCGCTGAGCTGGCTCCTCACGGGCGGCTGGTGGCTGGGGGTGGTGCCCATCCTCTTCATGGCCATCGGCGATGGCATCACCGGCATCGTGCGCAACTTCCTCTTCAAGCGCCGGACCAAGCACTGGTCCGGCAACGTGGCCATGTTCGCCCTCTGCGCCCCCATGGGCTACTTCCTCGGCCCCTTCAACCTAGCTGGCGTGATAGCGGCCGCCCTGGCCAGC
>CAZPDR010000072.1:0-5081 GCA_964585495.1 uncultured Candidatus Bathyarchaeia archaeon | reverse complement strand
GCAGAACCCCAGGTGGCCCGTGGCCATGGCCTGGAAGAGCACGTAGGCCTCCTCGCCTCGGACCTCGCCCACGATGATGTAGTCCGGCCTCTGCCTGAGGGCGGCCTTCACCAGGTCGAAGAGGGTGATGGCGCCCGTGCCCTCGGGGCCGTAGCCAGCGCGGGTAACTGAGGGTATCCAGTTCTCGTGCGGCAGGTTGAGCTCGGGCGTCTCCTCGACCGTAACTATCTTATACTCGGGCTTGATGAACATGCTGAGGCAGTTCAGGAGCGTGGTCTTCCCGCTCGCGATCGGGCCTGCCACGATGATGGAGCACTTATGCTCGATGACATACCAGAAGTATGCGGCCATCTCGGCTGACACGGTGTTGAGCCTTATGAGGTCCACGATGGTGAAGGGCTCCCTCCTGAACTTCCTTATGGTGAACGTGCTACCGCGGCGCGTTACCTCCGTGCCCAGCGTGAGCACGGCCCTAGAGCCATCAGGCAGCCTGGCCTCCACGATGGGGTTCGCGATGGAGATGTGCTTGCCAGCGCGGTAGGCGAGCCTTATGATGAAGGAGCTGAGCTCCTCCTCGCTCTCGAAGACCACGTTCGTGGGTATGGACTCGTAATCGCGGTGCCACACGTAGATGGGTATGCGGGGCCCATCGCACGATATGTCCTCTATGAGCGGGTCCAGCATGAGGGGCTCTATCTTCCCGTAGCCCACGAAGTCGCGGGAGATGTAGTAGAAGAGCTTGTTCAGGGTTTCCTCCGAAATCCTCATTTTATACTTCTTCACGACGCGTCTGATCTCCTTTTGAAGGAACTCCTCAGCCTTCTCCCTGTCCTCGAAGCTCTCCAGGTCCACGCGGAGCTCGTCCAGCAGGCGCTTCCTGAGCTGCTCTAAAAGGGCCTTCTCCTGGTCGGAGAGCGTGGGCTCCACGACCTCGTAGACCACCTCCTCCGTGATGGGGTCCCTCTTGATGGCAGCGTAGGAGAAGGGGGGCCTGAGCGGGTAGGCCTCCTTGAGCACCATGGGCCTGTGGCGCCTGGCCTCCTCCTCGACCGCCCTAGCGCGAACCCCCTCCTCAGCCAAAGACAGCCTCACCTAGCTGTGCCTTCCCATGAGCGGTTAATAAAGGATTCTGCACAAGCCCCATAGGCAGACCAATAGTCCGGCAGACTAATGGCCTCTGTCCTCGCCACCCTCAGGCGCCCACGAGCTCAAGGCCCGCCCGGAAGGCCCTCAGGTCTGCCTCAAGGAAGTTCGGCCTCACGGACTCTGAGATGGCCTTCTCCACCGACTCGGGCTTCACCAAGCCCGTTGAGGCCACTAGGGCGCCTAAAGCAACCATGTTGGCCAGGGCAGGCGATGCCACCTCGCGCGCTTTCTCGAAGATGGGCAGCACGAGCTTACGCGCCCTGACGCCTCTAACGTGCTGGGCCAGGGAGGTGTCCGTGAGCACGAGGGCGCCTTCTGGCAGGAGCTCCAGGAACCTGAAGGCAGGCTCAGCTAGCGCCACCAAGATGTCGGGCTTCCTCACGAAGGGGAAGGAAACCCTGCGGTCCGCTATGATCACGTCCGCCTCGACGGGCGCTCCCCTAACGCGGGCGCTGTAGGCCTGGGTGCAGATGACCCACCTGCCGTCGTAGAAGGCCCCCAGGGCCAGGATGTGGCCAGCCAGCACGATGCCCTGGCCGCCGATGCCGGCCAACTTCACCTCCACCTTCAAGCACGCCACCTCCTGTTCCAAGGCTCATGCCTCATTTCTGCTTAACCCCTGACCGTAGGCCTCCCTCAGGCGGTCTAGGAGACCTGGCTCATCCCGGTCAGCGAACACGCCCACCACGATGCGGCCAGCCAGCTCCTCAGGCCCCATGTGCCCTGCCTCCTCCACCCGCACGGAGGCCTCCTTGAACCAGGCCAGCATCTGCCCGGCCTCCGGCTTGCCTATCCTGCGGCCGAAGTTCGTGGGGCACTGGCTCACCACCTCCACGAAGCGGAAGCCCCGGCCCGTGAGGGCGCGCTTGAAGGCGGCCTGGAGTTCCTCCCGGTGGGCCGTCGTCCACCTGGCCGAGTAATTGGCGCCAGCGGCCGCGACCAAGCGGGCTACGTCCAGGGGGCGCTCGAAGGTGCCGTAGGGCGTGGTGGTCGTCCGGGCGCCCAGGGGCGTGGTGGGCGCTACCTGGCCTCCCGTCATGCCATAGACCATGTTGTTCACCATGATGACGGTCAGGTCCGTGTTCCTCCTGGCCGCGTGGACGAGGTGGCTGCAGCCTATGCCAGCTATATCGCCATCGCCACCGAAGACCACCACGTTGAGCTCCGGCCTGGCGAGCTTCACGCCCGTGGCCACGGGTATGGCCCTCCCATGTGGCGTGTGGAGGCTGTCCGCGTTGAAGTAGGGCGATGGGATCCAGGCCGCACAGCCTATGCCGCTGCAGAACACGAAGCGCGAGAGGTCCTCGTGGCCTAGCTCGTGGACGGCCCTCAGGAAGGCCGGTATGATGATGTAGTTGCCGCAGCCTGGGCAGAAGGGCAGCCTGAGGCCGGGGCGCAGGTATTTCCTTACCGAGAAGCCAGAGGGAGCCCGGCTGCTCATGCCCTCATCACCTCCCGTGCGAAATCGGCCAGCTCCTCTGGCGTCGGGAGCTCCCCACCGCCCACCCGGCTGAAGCCCACCACGCGGGCACGGCCAGCGGCCACGCGCTCCACCTCTAGGACGAGCTGGCCCATGTTCAGCTCAGGCACCACCAGGACGGGCGCCCTCTCGGCCAGCTCGCGGACGGGCGGCTCTGGGAAGGGCCAGAGCGTCTTCAGCCTCAGGCCAGCCACCCTCAGGCCCTCGGAGCGGAGGATGGCCACCGCCTCCTCCACGGAGCGGGAGGCAGAACCGAGCGATACGAAGGCCACGTCGAGCTCGCCATCCTTATCGCCCAGGAGCTCCCAATCCCACAGGTCTCCCGCGGCCTCCCTTATCTTGGCCCAGAGGCGCCTGATGAGGCGCCTGTGCACGAGCGGGTCGCGCGTGAAGCGCACCCCCCTCTCGTCGTGGGTGGAGCCCGTCACAGGCACGCGGAAGCCATCCCCCACGCGCGGCATGGGCGGCACGAGTTCTGGCCCGAAGAAGAGCTCCTCGCCCTTCTCCGGCCTGCGGCGCTTGGCCACGTGCACCTCATCTGGCACGACCACGTTCTCGCGCATGTGGGCGATTATCTCATCTGCGAGCACCACCACGGGCGTGCGGAGGCGCTCGGCTATGTCGAAGGCCCTCACGGTCAGGTCGAAGAACTCCTGGGGCGAGTTGGGCACGAGGGCCACGGCACAGTAATCGCCATGTGTGCCCCACCGGGCCTGCATGAGGTCCCCCTGGGCCGCTCGCGTGGCCTGGCCCGTGGAGGGGCCCACGCGCATGACATCTACTATCACGCACGGCGTCTCCGTGAAGAAGGCGTAGCCTATGAGCTCCTGCATGAGGCTGAAGCCGGGGCCGGAGGTGGCCGTCATGGCCTTAAGGCCAGCCCAGGAGGCGCCTATCACGGCCGCGAGACTGGCCATCTCGTCCTCCATCTGTATGAAGATGCCCCCCACCTCTGGCAGGCGCTTGGACATGTGCTCCGAGATCTCGTTCGCGGGCGTGATCGGGTAGCCAGCGAAGAAGCGGCAGCCAGCCGCGATGGCGCCCTCAGCACAGGCTATGTTGCCGGGCCACAGGTATGCTCTCGGCAAGCACGACCCCAGGTGGCCGGGGTGTCCCGCTATTAAAGGCCTGGGCCTCAAGGCAGCGGGGAGCGAGGTTGGTGAGGATCCTCAGGGCCGGGCTGAAGGCCATTCACGAGGCCGCCGAGGTCGTGAGGGCGGGTGGGCTCATCATCTACCCCACGGACACGGTTTACGGGCTCGGCTGCGACCCCCTGAACGAGGAGGCCGTGAGGCGCGTCTTCCTGGCGAAGGGGAGGGAGTTCGACAGACCTCTCCCCGTCCTGGCCTCAGACATAAGGCAGGCAGAGCGGATAGCCGTGCTCAGCGGCCCAGCGCTTGAGCTAGCTCGCGCCTTCTGGCCAGGCTCCCTCACGCTCGTGGTGCCGAAGAAGCCCATCGTGCCCGACCTGCTCACCTGCGGGAGGCCATCGGTGGGCGTGCGCGTGCCCAACATGGCCTTCACCAGGGAGCTCCTGAGGGCCTGCGGCGGCCTGCTGGTCGGCACGAGCGCGAACAGGAGCGGGCGACCACCGCCCCGGACCGTCCAGGAGGCCATCCGCGAGCTGGGCGAGCACGCGGAGCTGGCCATAGATGGCGGGCCCTCGCCGCTCGGCAAGCCCTCCACCGTGGTGGACCTGACCGGGCCAGAGCCCAGGGTGGTGCGCGCGGGAGCCCTCAGCCCAGAGCTCATCATGGCCTTCCTCGGGCCAGAGGCGGCCGGATGAGGCCTCCATGAGAAAACCCTTATATCGCTTTCCAGCGGGCCAGGGAATGGCGGCCGTGGTCTAGCCTGGTTAGGACTCGGGCCCCCCGAGCCCGCAACCCGGGTTCAAATCCCGGCGGCCGCACCAATAATAGTAGTCCCTGACGTTTCACCTCCAGAGTAACCAATTCTGCCTTTCACAGCTCCTCACAAGGTCCTCACGCATATTTTCTTCTCGCTCGTGTCAGCGTTTCAGAGCGATCTAACCGATCTCCTGCCGATTAGCCTCTTCTCCTAACGCGTTAGCAACCCAGTGCGCTGTACAAGACCCTTAATATGGACACTCCCTGCCCGTTAAGACCCTATATAGGGTGCAGAAGTCCTCCCTGTCTAGCCTGACTATGCCCGATCTGCACTGAGCTATCTTGCTCGAGTCTAGGAAATCACTGAGCCTGCCGGGCAGCTCCACAGGGGGATCAAACCTCTCAAGTACTTTGATGCCTGCTATATAGGTGAATTCACGCTCTCTGAGTTCCCCCTCGCTAGCGATAGGGATGGAGAGCCAGGTGATGGAGCGGTCAAAGCCCAAGTGGGTTAAGGAAAAGTTCAAGCGTAGGATAGTAATACTGGAGAAGTGAGAAGAGGGGATACTTATAAAACCCGCATAGAACATGCTCACTCCACATTTCTA
>CAZPDR010000071.1:0-5101 GCA_964585495.1 uncultured Candidatus Bathyarchaeia archaeon | reverse complement strand
AGACGGGCCTCGCGCTCAGGGTGAAGCTCCTGGCCTTCAACGCCTCGGGCACCGAGCTGACCGATTTCCTGTCGGGCCTTGAGGAGCCCTCGGACCTCAGGGAGCTCCTGGCCAGCCTCAGGCACGAGCTCTCCGGCATGGAGGACACCGTGCTCTCGGCCTGCGATGAGCTGACCGAGCTGGCCGACTTAGCCCTAGAGGACCTGGAGGAGGAAGCCAGCCCAGCCGATGTCTCTGGCCTGCTCCAGGAGATGGCCCTCTTGGTCGAGAACACGCTCGCCTCCCTGGAGCTCCACGAGGAGACGCTATCCGACCTAGAGGAGAAGGCCTCAGAGGCCGAACTCGGGAACGTGAGCGCCCTGGCCACGGCCGTGGAGGGGCTGCTGAATGAGGCGAAGGCGTTCTTCGAGGACGTGAACGCGACCGTGTGGCAGATGATGGAGCTGGACAACTCCCTAGAGCTCTCCATCGCCCTAGATGGCCTGAAGGGCGAGCTTGAGGCCTTCTCCGAGGCCTTCGAGGAGGAGGTTGACGTGCTGAGCGAGGCCCTGAGGGAGGAGGCCTGGGAGCTGGGCGAGCCAGCGAAGCGCAGGCACCTCCTAGTGAAGGCCAAGCTGGGCCGCGAGGAGGTGGACGTAAGGGAGGATGAGTGCACGGGCCGCGAGGTCCGCGCCAGGACGCGCGTTGGCCTCAAGAAGCTCTTCGAGGTGCGCTTCCTCTCCGAGAACGCCACCCTGGCCGGCTGGTTCAGGTTCGTGAACGCCAGCATCGTGCGCTACCCGAACGGCAGCGTGGAAATCATGCCCGTGGAGCTAGCCTACCTCAGGGCCGGGAGGACGCTCCACCTCTTCCTCATCTACCGCTACTTCGACGGCGGCACCTTAGAGCACGACCCGAGCACGGGCCTGGACGTGCCCGAGACGGCTGGCGAGGAAGGGGCCTTGACCGTGGAGGCGCCCACCGGCACCGAGACCAGCCCAAAGGTCGAGGAGGAAGCCCCAGGGCCAGGCCCAGGACCCGGGCCAGGGCCGATCTCCTACCTGCTCACGCCAGAGGGCCTGGTGATCGTAGCAGCCGTGCTCATCGCCATAACGGCCGTGGCCGCCTGGGCCAGGAGGAGAGGGCGCACCATCAACCTCTACTGAGGGCTCTAACCCCTCCCTTCCTTCTTTTTATCCGCTGCATTAACGCGGTCTCAGGGTAGTTATAAGAAGGCTTTATCTCACCCTTATGTGGATTGAGGGAGAAGATGAACACACCTGACCAACCTAAGTCCGTGGGATTCCAACCCCTCCTCACAAAAGAGGACGTAGAGTTCCTCCTGAAAATACGGGAATTCGTAGATAGGCTCCTAGAGACCATAGAGGTAACATCTGACAGAGAGCTATTGAATGAGCTTGAGGAGGCGCTAGAGGACATGAGGAGCGGGAGATTAACGCGTTGGGAGGACTTCCTCAAGGAGGTTAGGGCGCGTGGGGCTTGTCGGTAAACGCTTCTCTCGTGCCTGTTGATGCCTGTCGGCGAACTCAGAACTCGCGCTCTATCAGGAAGCGGGCCAGCGCCCTGAGGGCCTCCTTAGCGGGCGATGGCCTTAGCCAGGCGTCTACCTCCGCCCATGCCTCCCTCACGAGCCGCCTGGCGACCTCCTTCGCGTATTCCACGGCCCCGTAGCGCTCCATGATGCTTATGGCCTCGGCTATGAGCTTCGGGTCCCGCGTGTGCATGCCCAATATCTCCAACAGGCGCTGCCTGTCCTCTGGCCTGGCGTGGCGGAGCGTGTAGATGACCATGAGCGTTCGCTTGCCCTCCGTGATGTCGCCACCGAGCTCCTTCCCATACTTGGCCACGTCGCCCGTGATGTTCAAGATGTCGTCCTGGATCTGGAAGGCCACGCCCACGGCCTCAGCGAAGCGGCCTATGCTCTCCACCTGCTCCTCGGGAGCTCCGGCTAGGATAGCACCCAGCTTGGCCGCGAAGCGGGCCAGCGTGCCAGTCTTGTAAGCGCACATCTGGAGGTATTGCTCCTCCGATACCTCAGCGCCCCTTATGCCCCTGTGCCAGGCGATGTCCATGGCTTGGCCGAAGCTGAGGCGCACCATCTCCTGGACATACATCTCATAAATGCGGAGCTTCGTGCGCTCGTCCAGCCTGTCGGAGCGCAGGACTACCATGAGGGGCAGGTAATACATGGTGTTCCCCGTGTTTATGGCTATGTCGAGGCCGTAGATGCGGTGCACGCACGGCTTCCCGCGCCTCAGCTCGCTGTCGTCCTCCACGTCATCCACGATGAGCGTGCCGTTGTGTATCACCTCTGGTATGACGGCGAAGTCCAGCACCTCCTCGGCATCGCGGCCGGAGAGGGCCTCATAGACCATGAGCATGAGAGCTGGCCGCCAGCGCTTCCCTCCCCTGTCCAGCAGGTCCCAGAAGGGCCTGGCTATGGCCTCCGTCAGGGCCTCCGTGTCATAGGCGAAGCGCGGCTTCCCGCAGGCCCAGCTCACGTAGGCCTCATTGAACTCGCGGGGGATGTAGCGTTCTATGGCCTCGTCCACCATGCGGGCATACCGCTTCAGGAGGGCCAGCACCTCCTCCAAGGGCAGCACCACGCGGGAGGGGTCATGGCGGATTAAATGCCTTGGCCTCCCCGCCAGGGAGGTGCCTGCCTCCCCCAGGGCTTTTACCATCCTGCCGCGAGGGAGGAGGGAGGTGCTGGCGGGTGGAATTCTTCGAGGTCGTGAGGGCCAGGAGGAGCATCAGGCGCTACGAGAAGGGGGCGCGGATACCACCAGAGCACGTGAGGGCCATGCTTGAGGCAGCGAGGCTGGCGCCATCGGCCAAGAACCTCCAGCCCTGGTATATCGTGGTCGTGAGGGACCCGGAGCGCAAGAGGGCGCTGGCGAGAGCGGCCATGGGGCAGGCCTTCGTGGCAGACGCGGGCGTGGTCTTCGTCTGCCTCTCCGACCCGAGCAGGTCGCCCCGCTGGCACGATAAGGACGCCATGATCGCCCTAGAGCACATAGCCCTCGCGGCCACGGCCCTCGGCTACGGCTCCTGTTGGATAGGGGCCTTCGATGAGGAAGCCGTGAAGCGCGTGGTGAAGGCGCCAGCAGATCTCAGGGTGGTGGCCATGATGGTGGTGGGCGTGCCAGCGGAGAGCCCGCCTCCTCGGCCTCGGAGGCCCCTCAGCCAGCTCGCCTTCTCAGAGGAGTTCGGGAGGCCCTTAGAGCTCTGAGGGAGGAGCTCCAGGAGCCTTGATGGACTTGAAAACGCGATAACCGCTCTTGCGCTTTACTACCTCCACGTTCCCGAAATATTCCTCCATGAAGGCCCTCGGCCTAGTGGCCATCTTTGAGCGGACCACTATCTGGAGCGAGCCCCCCGGCCTGAGGCGCTCGGCCGCGCCCTTGATGAGCTCCTCCACCACGCGCAGGCCAGCCGCTATGGGCGGGTTGGAGAGTATCACGTCGAACGCCAGGCCCTCCACGGCCTCGTAGAGGAAGCCGCGCCTCACCTCAGCGTTCGCCGACACCAGGTTGTGCGCTATGTTCTTCTTCGCCAGCCAGATGGCCCGCTCGTTCACGTCCGTGAGTATCACGTGCAGCCTGGGCCTTATGGCAGCCGCCACTATGCCTATCGCGCCGTAGCCGCAGCCGATGTCGAGCGCCAGGCCTTCCTCGGGGAGTTCCATCGTCTCTATGAGCAGGCGCGTGCCCAGGTCTATCCTGCGCTTGGAGAACACGCCAGAGGCCGTGAAGAACTCGAAGTAGCGGTCCCTGAGCCTGGCCCTTATCAGGCCCATCTTGAGGGGCGAGGAGGGGCGCCTGGAGTAGTAGTGATCATGCCCCCGCCGTGCCTGCCTCAAGGCCGTTTCACCTCCTCCCGCGAGCTCCACATCTTGGGGTAGGTGCCGGGCCTCATGAGCACCCGGAGCGTGCGGGCCACCAGGCCCTTCCTCATGGCCAGCATCTCCCGACTGGACACCAGGGCCTCAGCCAGGGCCACCGCCTCGCCCTTGAGCGTGGTTATGAGCACTAAATCGCCCGGCCCTATGCCGCTGTGCAGCTTGAGCACCCCTGGCGCGGCCAGCTGGGCGCCGTGGCAGATGGCGTCCACGGCCGAGTCGCGGATGACTATCTTGGGCAGGAAGGAGAGCATGTATTCCAGGGGCCTCACGGCCTTCCTCACGGCCTCCTCATCGCCTTCCTCGCGCCAGAGGTAGACGGCCTCCGAGAGCTCGTGGAGCGTGATGGCCTCTTCCTCCGTCATGGACCCCACCCGCGTCCGGCGGAGCTCCTGCATGTGCGCCCCGCAGCCGAGCGCCCGCCCGATGTCCACGCAGAGCTTCCGCACGTAGGTGCCAGCCTCGCAGGCCACCCGGAAGAGGACAAGGCGTCCCTCCACCTCAAGGACCTCAAGCTCGTATATCTTCCTCGTCCTGAGGCGCCTCTTAACGGATGCCCTCACGGGCGGCACCTGGTATATCTCGCCCACGAACTCGGCCATGACCTCCTTCACGCGCGATCTGGGCACGTCGTCGTGGAGCTTCATCACGGCCACGTATTCCTTGCCAGCGCTCAGGACGGCCATCAGCGCCTTGGCCGCGTCCTCAAGGGCCACGGGCAGCACGCCCGTTACGCGCGGATCTCCCCGGCCCAGCGGGCGGGAGCCCACCAGGCCTCTAGGGTCCCCCCGTGGCCCGCCTTCCCCACGCCCAGTAGGCGCTTCACCCACGTGGTTACCTCGTGGCTCGTGGGGCCAGGTGGCTTGTCCAAGTTCACCACGCCCAGGCGCAGATACTCGTCCAACGGCCGCTCCTCCGGCCTGTAGCCGTAGCGCGGGTCGGTTTCGTCCTCTGCCTTCACCAGGAGCTCCCTCTCCACCGCCCAGGGGGGCACGAGCCTCATGGCCACCGAGCAGGCCTCCCCAGGGGGAAGATATTAACGTGAGCTCACAGCTAGCTTGAGCGGGCCCGGCACCTGCCTTCGTGCGGGAGCTCCCGGCGGGTAGCGGAGGGAGGCGTGTTGCCCGAGCTCAAGCGCCTGTCCACGGGCATCCCAGAGGTGGACAAGCTCATAGCCGGCGGCATACCGGAGGGCTTCCT
>CAZPDR010000070.1:0-5112 GCA_964585495.1 uncultured Candidatus Bathyarchaeia archaeon | reverse complement strand
GCGCTACCTGGGCGATGGCGTGGTAACCGGCTACGGCACCATAGATGGCCGCCTCGTGTTCGTGTTCTCCCACGACTTCACGGTCTTCGGCGGCTCCTTAGGCGAGATGTTCGCGAAGAAGGTGTGCAAGATCATGGACCTGGCCATGAAGGTCGGGGCGCCCGTGATAGGCCTGAACGACTCGGGGGGCGCCCGCATCCAGGAGGGCGTGGCCTCCCTGGCTGGCTATGGCGACATCTTCTTCAGGAACGTGCTGGCCTCGGGCGTGATACCCCAGATCTCGGCCATCATGGGCCCCTGTGCTGGCGGGGCCGTCTACTCGCCAGCCCTCACGGACTTCATCATCATGGTCCGCGGCATCAGCCACATGTTCATCACCGGCCCCCAGGTCGTGAAGGCCGCGCTCGGGCAGGAGGTAACGTTCGATGAGCTAGGGGGCGCGGACGTGCACGCCCAGCTCAGCGGGGTGGCGCACTTCGTGACGGACACGGAGGAGGAGTGCTTCGAGCTCATAAGGCGCCTGCTCAGCTACATGCCGTCCAACAACATGGAGGACCCGCCCTACGTGGAGACGGGCGATGACCCAGGGCGCACGGACGAGCGCCTGAACAGCCTCATGCCGGATGACCCGGACAAGCCCTACGACGTGAAGGAGGTCATAAGGAGCGTGGTAGATAACGGCGAGTTCCTGGAGGTCCAGCCTCACTTCGCGCCCAACATCGTGGTGGGCTTCGCCCGCCTGAACGGGCACTCGGTGGGCATCGTGGCCAACCAGCCGCTCTGGTTCGCTGGCGCCTTGGACATCAACGCCTCCTGCAAGGCCGCCCGCTTCGTGCGCTTCTGCGATGCCTTCAACATACCCATCATCACCTTCGTGGACGTGCCGGGCTTCCTGCCTGGCATAGAGCAGGAGCACGGGGGCATCATAAGGCACGGGGCCAAGCTCCTCTACGCCTACTGCGAGGCCACGGTGCCTAAGATAACGGTCATCCTGCGCAAGGCCTACGGGGGCGCCTACGACGTGATGGGCTCCAAGCACTCGGGCGCGGACATAAACCTCGCCTGGCCCACGGCCGAGATAGCCGTCATGGGGCCGGAGGGCGCGATAAACATCATCTTCAGGAGGGAGCTGGCCAAGGCAGAAGACCCGGAGGCCCTCAGGCGGCAGCTGGTGGCCGAATACAGGCGGAAGTTCGCGAACCCGTACGTGGCAGCCCAGAAGGGCTACATAGATGACGTGATAGAGCCCTCTGAGACCAGGCCGAGGCTCATAGCCGCCCTTGAGATGCTCTTGAACAAGCGTGAGGCCAGGCCGTTCAAGAAGCACGGGAACATCCCGCTCTGAGGAGGCCAGAGGGCGCCCCTCAGGTCTCGCGCAGGAGCTCCTCAGCGGAGAGCACGCGCACGCCAAGCCCCCGGGCCTTCTCGGCCAGCTCCCTGTCCTCCGTTACGAGCGCCAGGCCGTCCCTGATGGCCACGTAGAGGTAGGCGGCATCGTAGGAGGTGAGGCCCGTCCTCTCGGCCAGCTCGTAGACGTCCCGGAGCTCCCCGATGGCCAGGGGCGAGAGCACCATGAGGTTGAGCGCCCTGGTGAAGGCATCTAGGAGCACCGAGGCCTCCTGGGCGCTTATGGCCTTCCTCAGCACGCGCTCCTTCCACACGAAGTTCCCTGCCTCGTAGAAGGCCAGGGGGATGGTGTGCCTGCCGCGGAGGACATCTGGCGCTCCCTCCTTAGCTTCCCTGACCAGGGTTATGATAGAGCTCGCATCTAGCAGGAGCAAGCCCGCTCACCTTGAGAGCCTGTCCTCCCTGATGGAGCGCACTATCTCCTCCACGGGTATCCTCGCCAGTATCTCGGCCGCCCTCTTGGCCGCCTTCCGCGCCTCCTCAAGCTTGATGCGCTCCAGCTCTTCCTCAAGCGCCCTCCTGATGACCTGGCTTATGTTAACGCCACGGCGCTGGAGCTCCTCCTTGAGCTTCCTGGGCACGCGGGCGGAGACCACCACCGTGTCCATGCAACCGCCTCCGTATGACGGGCGATGTATGACAACCTATAAGCTTTGCCACGGGGCGGCCGTGGGCCCGCTTGAGGCGATAAAGGGCGGGCAGGGCCGGTGGGCGCTTGTCCATGTGGGAACCTGAAATCCTTAAATCGCCTTCCCCGGCCTCCTGTGCGGATGTTCAACAAGGTGCTCGTGGCGAACAGGGGCGAGATAGCCGTCCGCGTGATACGCGCTTGCCGCGAGCTGGGCATAAGGACCGTGGCCGTCTACTCCGAGGCCGACCGCAGCTCGCTCCACGTGGCCATGGCCGATGAGGCCTACTGCATAGGCCCTCCCCCGCCAGCCGAGAGCTACCTTAACATAGAGCGCATAGTGGACGTGGCCGAGAAGTCCGGCGCGGAGGCAGTTCACCCCGGTTATGGCTTCCTGGCCGAGAACCCGGCCTTCGCGAGGGCCTGCCGTGAGGCCGGCCTGGAGTTCATAGGGCCGACGCCGGAGAGCATGGAAATCATGGAGAACAAGGTGGCCACGAAGCGCATAGTGGCCCGCGCTGGCGTGCCCGTCATACCTGGCCCGCTGGTGCCCGTGAAGGACGAGGAGGAAGCCGTGGAGGTGGCCGAGGAGCTGGGCTACCCCGTGCTCCTTAAGGCCGCCCTGGGCGGTGGTGGCCGTGGGCTCCGCATAGCCTGGGGCGCCGAGGACGTTAGGCGCCTCTTCGAGAGCGCGAGCCGCGAGGCTAGGACGGCCTTCGGGAGCGCTGAGATCTACGTGGAGAAATACATCCCCAGGCCGAGGCACATAGAGTTCCAGCTCCTAGCCGATAAGCACGGCCACATCATCCACCTGGGCGAGCGAGAGTGCTCCATCCAGCGCCGCTACCAGAAGGTCATAGAAGAGGCGCCCTCGCCCGTGGTGGACGAGGAGACGCGCGAGCGCGTGGGCAAGTGGGCCATCAAGGCCGCGAGAGCGCTCAAATACGTGAACGCGGGCACGGTGGAGTTCATCAGGGACCAGGGAGGGCGCTTCTACTTCCTTGAGGTGAACAAGCGCATCCAGGTGGAGCACCTGGTAACGGAGATGGTAACGGGCGTGGATCTGGTGAAGGCTCAGATAAGGATAGCGGCTGGCGAGGAGCTCTGGCTGGGCCAGGACGAGGTGCGCCTGACCGGGCACGCCATCAACTGCCGCATCTGCGCGGAGGACCCCTATCGCGATTTCGCGCCCTGCCCCGGCACCGTGAGGGACTTCAGGCCCCCCGGCGGCCCAGGCGTGCGGATAGACACGGCCCTCTACCCGGGCTACACAATACCGATTTACTACGACTCGCTCATCGCCAAGCTGGCCACCTGGGGCTCCGACCGCGCGGAGGCCATAGCCCGCATGAGGAATGCGCTCCGCGAGTTGGTCATAGAGGGCGTTATGACCACCGTGCCGCTCCACCAAGCCATCATGGAGGACCCGGACTTCGCGGCAGGCCGCATTCACACGGAATACCTGAGCGAGAAGCTGGGCTCCCTCTTGGCCGCGAGGAGGGAGGCCGAGGAGGAGCTGGCCCTCGTGGCCGCGATCGCGGCTGGCATAGCTGCCTTCGCGAGGAGCCGCAGGAGGCTGGCACTTCCCAGGAGGCGGCCTTCCCTCGCGCGCTCCGCCTGGAAGCTCTACGGCCGCCTGGGAGGCGCTGGTGGCCCGGGGGTGGGCTTTTGGCCCATAGGGACTACGACGTGAGGGTGAGCGGGCGCGAGTATCGCCTCCGCGTCCGCGAGGGAGGGGAGGGAGCCTTCATCATCGAGCTGGGAGGCCGTAAGCTGGAGGTGCGAGTGGCTGGCTCGCCTTCTGAAGGCGATTTCACGCTCTCGCTTGAGGGGCGCGATTACCCCGTGCACGTGAGGCCCTCTGGCTCAAGTCTTGAGGTCCAAGTGGGGGGGCGCGCCTTCACCGTGGATCTATCGGCCGTTAGGCCCGTGAGGACGGGCGCCCCACGCGCCCCATCAGGCCCGTCTGGGCCAGGAGCTCCCCCCAGCGCCCTCAGGCAGAGGGCGGCCCGCGTGAGCGTGAGGGGCGCCATCACCTCGCCCATCCCGGGCAGGGTGGTGGCCCTCAAGGTGAAGGCCGGCGACCGCGTGCGGGAGGGGGATGTGCTGCTCGTGATAGAGGCCATGAAGATGGAGAACGAGATAAGGGCGCCGAGAGATGGCCGAGTGAAGGAGGTCATGGTCCAGGAGGGCTCCTCCGTCTCGGTGGGCCAGCCCCTCCTGGTCTTGGACTAGCGGGCCTAGAACTCGCGCGGGGGCCTGTATTCGCCGAAGATCTCGCGCAGCACGCTGAATATCTCGCCTATCGTGGCCCTGGCCTTCACGGCCTTGAGCATGTAGGGCATCACGTTATCACTGCTCTCAGCTGCCTTCCTCAGCTCGTCCAAGGCCTCCTCCACTCTCCTGGCATCCCTGCTGGCCCTCAGGGCCTTGAGGCGCCTCTTCTGCTCTTCCTCCACGCGCGGGTCCACCTTCAGGAGCTCCACGCGCACCTCCTCGCCCTCAAGCCTGAACTTGTTCACGCCCACCACGATGAGCTCTCCTTCCTCCACGGCCTTCTGCTGCTCGTAGGCGGAGCGCGCTATCTCCCCCTGCACGAAGCCCTCCTCTATGGCCTTCACGGCACCTCCCAGCCTGTCTATGCGGTCCAGGTAGCGCCAGACGCGCTCCTCAATCTCATTCGTCAGCCACTCCACGTAGTAGGAGCCAGCGAGCGGGTCCACCGTGTTGGCTACGTTCGTCTCGTAGGCTATTATCTGCTGGGTGCGGAGGGCCAGGAGGGCTGCTTCCTCGCTGGGCAGGCAGAGGGCCTCGTCATAGGAGTTCGTGTGGAGCGACTGCGTCCCGCCCAGGACGGCCGCGAGGGCCTGGATGGCCACCCTTATGATGTTGTTCAACGGCTGCTGGGCCGTCAGCGTGGAGCCACCCGTCTGCGTGTGGAAGCGCAGCATGCAGGAGCGGGGCTTCTTGGCGCCGAAGCGCTCTCGCATTATCTTGGCCCAGATGCGCCTGGCCGCCCGGAACTTCGCGATCTCCTCGAAGAAGTCGTTGTGGACGGCGAAGAAGAAGGAGAGGCG
>CAZPDR010000069.1:0-5143 GCA_964585495.1 uncultured Candidatus Bathyarchaeia archaeon | reverse complement strand
GACATATCCATGGCCTCCGCTATTGAGCTAGCTTCTGACAGCTATAAGTCTTCCGCTGATAAGGCATGGTGGGCGGGTCTGAAATAGGATGCGTCGGCCTCTCTCGGCACCACGACTTCCTTTTAACAGGTCTTCTATGGCTCAAAGGCGGTAGAAGGGCGCGCAGAGGCACGTTATGCCTCCATCGCACTTCCAGAACTCCGATACATTTACCTCCACGGGCCTCAGGCCCGCTCGCACGAGCTGCTCGCGCGTCCTCGGGTGGCCCGCTGGCATCAGGACCACATCATCGCCTAGGTAAAGCATGTTGGCCGCGTAGGCCTCCCCTGGCGGCACGGGCACGAGCTCGATATCGGCCCGGAGGGCCCTCAGGAACTCTGCACCCACGCGGCCTGGCACGAAGGCCAGCCTCCCCCGCCCGAGGTAGCTGAGCACGGAGAGGAGGTGGAGATCCTCTAGCACGGGCACCTCCACCAGGCGCACGCCCTCCGGCAGCCAGGCCGCGAGCTGCTTAGCGCCAGCCTCGTTCGTCCGGCGGGAGAGGCCCACGAGCACGAGCCCTAGGTCCGTTACGAGCACATCGCCTCCCTCCAGCGTGCCAGGCTCCTCCACGCGCTCGACCTGGAAGCCGAGCTGGGCCAAGAAAATGCCCACGCTCTCCTCCTCGCCCCTCCGGCTGGGCTCGCCAAAGCGGGCCAAGAGCGCCTTACCCGAGCGAGCAGCTATGATGGCCGTGTCCTGCACGAACACCGCGTCCGGGAAGCCCTCCAAGGGCGGGAGCTTCAGGACCTCTATGCCGTGCTCCTCAAGTGCCGCCACGTAGGCGCGGTGCTGCTCCAGAGCCCGCTCCACGTCTAGGGTGTCCCTGAGCGGGTTGCCCGAGACGCAGCGCCTTAGGTCGGCCGTGGGAGGCCTCACCAACACGCGCTCGAAGAGCCTGTCCGAGCCCATGAGGTGCCTCCCTATCCCTCATTTTCTAGGAGTTTCGATAGCACTTTGAGGCTCTCGAAGGGCTTCCTCACGCTCTCCACCACCACGGGCCCATCGTAGCCCACGGCCCTCAGGCCCTCAAGCACGCCCGGCCAGTCCACGGTGCCCTCGCCTATGGCCAGGTGCTCGTCCTGGCGCCCGTTGTTGTCGTGGGCGTGGACGTGCCCTATCCTGCCCGCCAGGGCCCTGAGGAGCTCCTCCACCTGCCCGCAGATGTGCGCGTGCCCCACGTCGAAGGCCACGCCAAGCCGCACGCCCTCGCCCAGGTCCTCGAAGAAGCGCCTGAACTGAGCAGCCGTCTTCAGCAGGAAGGGCACGGGCTCCGGGCCGTTCTCGATGAGGATGGTCAGGCCCAGCTCCTCAGCCCTGGCGGCCAGCTCGCGCACCGACCTCAGCATGGCGTCCCACTCCGCGCCCGGGAAGTGCATGTGGAGGCCCGTGAGGAGGCCGGGGTGGAAGACCCAGGCCACAGCGCCCAGCTCGGCCGCGGCCTCCATGGACCTCAGGTGCCTCCTGAGCATGAAGCGCCGCGTGGGCTCATGTGGCGATCCTATGTTCATGTCCACGAAAGGCCCGTGGACGGCTGCCTCAAGCCCGAGGCCCGAGAGGACGCGCTTGACCATGCGGACGCGCCTCCTGTCCAGCCTGTGGCCGTCCTCGTCCACGAGCTCCACCAGCTCCACGCCCAGCTCGGCCGCGCGGGGCAAATCGGCCAGGGCCGACCTCAGGGGCCTTGAGAGAGCGTAGAGGAGCGAGAGGCCCAGCCTCATGGCCACCACGCACGCCAGACCGGGCGGGAGGAGACCATTATGTCTTTCGGCTCAAGGCACAGCCGCCGCTCCCGACGCTCACATACTGCAACCCTCCTCATGGCCCCTCCGGCAGGACCGCGCCCTGGGGGCTCGGAGGCGGCACCCACCGCTCACGGCGTTCTCGGGGGCTCGGCGAGGGCAAGCTCGTTCACCCCTCCACGCCGGCCCGGCTCTACAGTGGTGGGGATGCTCCTCATCGCCTCCCCCGACGCTCGCCGTGGTGTCCTTCCTCACGGCCCCGCCCCTAGGGCCGCTCGGGAGAGAGGAAGCCGCTCACAGCGCCGGGGTGCCCCGGCCACGGATGTGCGCGTGTCCAAGGCCCATAAGCTTTTCCCGTGCAGGCTCCCCCTGACCGCAGGGAGGGAGCTTGCACCGTCGGGACGACAGGGCCGTGCTGGGCGTGAGCCTTAACGTGCTGCTCCTGGGCCTGGTGAGCTTCATCACGGACGTGAGCAGCGAGATGATGCACGCCGTCCTGCCGAGGTTCGTGGAGCTCCTCTGGGCCACCGCCCTGGCCGTGGGCCTGGTGGGTGGCGTGGGCGACCTCATGCAGCACGTGCTTAAGGCCCCCTCAGGCTGGCTCTCGGACAGGACGGGCCGCAGGAAGGCGCTCACGGCTGCTGGCTACGCGCTCTCGGCCACGTGCAAGCTCTTCATGCCCTTCTCCACGGGCTGGGGGCAGGTTGTCGTGCTGAGGGCGCTGGAGCGGTCGGGCAAGGGCATAAGGACGGCGCCGCGCGATGCCCTCATAGCCGAGTCGGGCGGGAGGCGCGGCAGGGCGTTCGGCATCCACAGGGCCCTGGACACGCTCGGGGCCGTGGTGGGCGCCCTCCTGGCCCTCCTGGGCTTGCTCGTGCTGGCCTGGGACGTGAGGACCATCATGCTCTGCGGTGCCCTCCTGGCCTTCCCGGCCCTGGTGCCCCTGGCGCTCGTGAGGGAGACCGGGCGCCCGCGCGGAGGCCAGCAGGCCAGCCAGGTCGCTCGGGAGGGGAGGGGGGCGGAGGGAAAGGCCAGCCTTCCTGGCTCCTTCAAGCGCTTCCTGGCCGTGGCCACCCTCTTCGGCCTGTCGAACGCAACATACATGCTCTTCCTCCTCTTCGCCATGAGGTATGTCGTGCCTCCCTGGGGCCTCACGCCCCTCGTGTTCGCGGCCCTCCTCTACGTGCTCTTCAACGTGCTCTACGCCCTCCTGGCCGCGCCAGCAGGCGTCCTGGCCGACAGGGTGGGCAAGAAGTGGGTCATAGCCCTCGGCTACCTCGCCTTCGCCCTCGCCTGCCTGGGCTTCTCGGCCACCTGGCTGGCCTGCTCGCCCTCGCTGGCCGCTGGCCTCTTCGCGCTCTACGGCATCTCGAAGGCCCTCACCGACGGCACCCAGAGGGCTTACGCGGCAGATCTGGCGCCAGAGGAGGCCAGGGGCTTCGCGCTCGGGGTCTTCCACGCGAGCTCCGGCTTCGCCAGCCTAGCCGCTGGCATCGTGATGGGCCTCCTCTGGGACCTCTGGGGCGTCTCCTGGGCCTTCTCCTACGCAGCTGCCTTAGCGCTTCTATCAACGCTCTTAATGGTGGTCGTATGCCGTTAAGGTGAGGTGCGCTGGCTTGTTGGACGACAGGCACCTTGAGGGCTTCATCAGGGCCCACGGCCTGGACGCGGAGCTCCTCAGGCTGGGCGTGCCCGTCCGCACGGTGAGGGAGGCAGCTGAGGCCCTGTCGGTGCCCGAGGACCAGATAATAAAGTCCATCCTGCTCATTCTTGACGAGCAAAAGCCCGTCTTGGCCATAGTGCCAGGCCATAGGCGCGTGGACCTGGGCGCGGTGGCCCGCTTGACCGGTGCCTCGCGGGTGAGGCTGGCCAAGCCGAGCGAGGTGGCCCGTATCTGCGGCTACCCGGTGGGTGGCCTCCCGCCCGTGGGGCACGCCAGGCCCCTTGAGACCATCGTGGACGAGGAGGTGTTGGCCAAGCCCTTCGTCTTCGGGGGTGGTGGCACGGACCAGTGCCTCCTGCGCATCAGGCCGGAGGACATAAGGCGCCTCCAGGGGGCCCGCGTGGCCAGGATAACCAGGTAGGCCCTCTCAGAGTTCCACAAGGCGTCCAAGTGCCTCCTATCCCAGCGCTCAAGCTCCTCACGCCAGCCTCACGGCAGCTCCCCGCGGCTGTCTCGCGGCCCAGCAGGCCAGCGCGAGGGCCATAACCATGTCATCGTGCCCTCTCGGCGGGTGCCTGAGGAGGAGGCGCCCTGAGGACCTCATCTCGCACGTGATGGCCGTGAGCTGGCCTAATAGGGGCCTATGGTAGGGGAGCCTCAGCCAGCCCTTCTCCATGAGGACCTTGAGGCCCGAGAGGAGCTCCGCCTTGCTCTCGGCCGTGAACCTGAAGCCCAGCACCCTGCTTGCGCCTAGCTCGGCTGCTAACTGCTCGAAGACGGCCTCTCCAGGCCCAGAGCGGTCCACGGCTAGGGCCACCACGCCAAGGGAGCGCACCACGGCCGCGACCTCGGCTATGACAGCCGAATAGGGCGTGCCCACGGGGAAGGCCCTCAGGAGCCTCAGCAGGAGGCGCCCTTCAGGCCTTTTCTCGCGCTCTACCACGGCTAGGACGCTCTGGTCCCTTAGCTTGGCCAGGTCTAGGCCCGCGTAGAGCTCCACGCGTCCGTGGCCCATGGCCGCGAGCTCGCCAGCGTCCTCGGCCAGGCGGAGCTCCGGGTCCACGCACTTGAGCACGAGCGCTGACGGGAAGAAGCAAGCGCCCTCCTCGGCCAGCTCGGCTAGGTATTCGCGCTTGAACTCGGCCTTCGTGAGGGCTCGCTCCTGCTCGGCCAAGAACTCGCGGCTTATGAGGGGGCAGGCGGTGCTGGGCACGTGGTGGACGCTCCAGCCCGGCAGCTGGCCGGAGAAGGCACGGTAGAAGATGTGGTCGCGCGTCCAGGGCGTGCTCAGCAGCACGAGCGTGCCGTCCGTGGTGGCGAGCATGGGCATGAGGACGCTCGTTATGAGCTCCTCTGGCACGAAGGCCGCCTCGTCCACGATTACCATGTGGGCCGTGAAGCCCCTAACGCGCTCTGGCGAGCAGGGGAGCGCTATCACGCGCGAGCCGTTCGTGAGTAGCACGCTATCGCGCGTCTCCCTGGCCACGCTCCCCTCAAGAGGCCTGAGCTCGCGGCCACCCAGCCTCACGCGGGCGTGAAGGAAGCCCCTCACCTTCTCGAACATGAGCTCGCTCTGCCTTTTGCTGGGACTTATTATGAGGACGGTGCTCTCCCTGTGCGTGAAGGCGAAGTGTAGGGCCTTGAGGGCAGCTGTCGTGCTCTTCCCCGTCTGGCGGCCCCAGCAGGCTACTATACGCTT
>CAZPDR010000068.1:0-5201 GCA_964585495.1 uncultured Candidatus Bathyarchaeia archaeon | reverse complement strand
TTGCTCCACGAGCCCTGCTTGAAGATTATCTTGATGACCTTGAGCTCCTTGCTGCCAGTGCCGATCCAGCCGCCCATCCAGCCGGAGACCCAGGCGTAGACGGCCAGGCCAGCTAGGACGGCGATGACTATCAGTATCAGCGTGGCCAGCACGGGCGATATGCCCTTCCTGCGGAGCCTAGAGGCCATGCCGTCCTCCCCTCTCGGGGGTCTCTTTTTTGACACAGCTTATAAGCTTTATGTCAGGAATACTTGACTTCCCGTAACTTTGTGTTGGCGATACCGATGTTGGAGACGCCTGACTTCCCGTAACTTGGCCGAGGGTGGTGGAGCTCGGGCGAAAGCGCCCTGCCTAGCTCACCAAATGAGCGGCCCCCAAGAAGTTAGGCATCCCCTGACCTGCGTGCGTTGGAGCGCATAAGCTTTTTACCTCCTAAGGCCAATCTCCTCGTCGGTGGTGCTTGGTGAGGGCACGTAGGGCCATCCGTGGCATATCGCCGGTCGTGGCCGCTCTGCTGCTCATCGTGGTGGCCGTGGTGGCCGGCATCCTGGTTTGGTCTTGGCTATCCGGCTGGGTAGGCCTCCAGATGGCCGGCATGAGCGAGGAGCTGAAGATAGACTCCGTTACCGTCATAAACGCCCACGTGAGGGTGAAGGTGAGGAACACGGGTGGCGTGAAGGCCGTCATAAAGTGGGCTTCCGTCGACGATGGGCCAGTCAACGAGGTCAACGTGGCCGTGGACGTGGGTAGCACGGTGTATGTGGACATACCCTACGCCTGGACGTATAAGAGCCAGTATCACGTCTGGCTTAAGACAGAGAGGGGCACGGTGCTTGAGGGGACCTACCCGGTCTACTCGCCGAGGACGCCCTACTGCCTCAAGTTCGACGGCGTAGATGACTACGCCATGCTGCCCGACCCCATGGGGGGCTTCCCAAGCGGCTCCCTGACCCTTGAGGCCTGGGTCAAGGGCTACGGCGTGGTCTTCGATGAGCAGGGGTCTGGAGCTCCTGACTCCACGTGGCACGATGCGCAGATAGAGGTCCTCTCCGATGGGACGGTCAAGATGAGCGTGTGGCAAAGCGGTGGCTACGTCAAGGTATTGGACTGCGGTAAGATAGACATCTCGCAGTGGAACCACCTGGTCCTGACCTACGATGACACGACGGGCGAGCTGAAGGGCTACGTGAACGGTGAGCTGAAGGACTCAGAAACGGGCGTGAAGCGCAACTCAGGGGACGCGACGACCTACGTCATAGGCCATGGCGATAGCACCAACCTGGGGGAGGGCAAGTTCTTCTGTGGCTTCATAGACGAGGTGCGCATCTACAACCGCGCGCTATCGGCCGAGGAGGTCATGAACAACTACAAGGGCTTCGTTACCGAGAACGGCCTCGTCTGCTGGCACACGCTGGATTACACACGGGACGATGCCTCGGACTACAATAACGACCTCACCACGAGCGGCCCCTCCTGGTATTCACCTGGCGTAACACAGGCTACTGTATCGAGCGCGTCGAGTTCCACGGCCTCGGCCTCCATAGCCATGCCGCGTGAGGAGCTCTAGAGGGCGAGCGCGCTCACGAGAGGCCCAGCTGGGCCAGGATAGCCTCCACATCCCGCTCGCCCGGCCTGAACGGGTAGTTGTAGAGGGGGCCCCTCACGGGCTCGTTGTAGTAGGGCCTGTTGCAGCTCGGGCAGCCGCTCGTCATGAAGGGGAGGCCGGTGGCCGCTACCTCGGCCAGCTCACCGCGCGGGAGGCCGAAGCCGGTGAGGCGCCCTGAGGCATCGAAGCTCATCTGCTCGTAGCGGGCCAGGCCCTCGGCTATCAGGTGCCTGGCGAGCTGGACGCGCCTGTAGGAGGCCAGGTCCGGCCTGGGCCAGCTCTCAAGCGCGGTGCCTTTTATGGGCGTGAAGGCGAAGAGGCCCACGTAGATGCCCATGTCATACATGGCCTGGATGAAGCGCACAGCCTCGCGCTCCGTCTCGCCCAGGCCCACGATGAGGTGGGTGCCCACCATGCCACGGCCGAAGACCGAGAGAGCCCGCCTGAGGGCCCTCATGTGCCCCTCCCAGGTGTAGGGGCAGCCGCGCCCCCGGCCCTTGACGGCCGAGAAGAGCTCCGGCGTGGCAGCGTCCACGGGTATGGAGATGCGCTCCGCGCCAGCGGCCTTAAGGGCCTCCATCCACCTGGCCGCCAGCGGCTGAGTAGATATGGAGATAGGGAGGTCGCAGGCGCCCGAGATGGCCGAGACGAGCTCCAGCAGGTCCAGGTGGAAGCGCGGGTAGAGGAGCACCTGCACGCAGACGCGCTCCAGGCCAGCCTGCCGGGCCCTGGCCGAGAGGGCGGAGAGGACGCGCTCAAGCTCGTAGGGGGGCCATGCGATGCGGGAGAGCAGGTCCGGCCTGGCGCGAGAGCTACGCGCCTGGGGGCAGAAGGCGCAGTTGGCCAGGCACCTCCCCTCGTGGTAGAGCATGAGGTAGGCGGTCGTGGGCCTGGCGGAGAGGGCCACCCGCTCAAGGCCGAGGACGGCGGCCGTGCCTATGGAGGCCCTGACGAGCCTCAGGGCCATGCCTGAGCTCCCTCCCCGCGGTGGGCTAGGCGCTCAAGCCACATCCGCCTGAACCTCTTGGCCAGGCCCAGGTCCAGCTCCCGAATTAGTATGCCCTCCCCAAGGCCGAGGCAGCCCAGGAACCACGAGGAGAACGTGGACTTATGCCACCAGGCCACGAACTCCTCCACGCTACGCCAGGGAGGCCCTACTATGCAGCTTAGGCCACCGCAGCGCCTGAAGACGCGATCGCCCAGCCTGAAGGGGAACTCTGCCACGTCCACGGCCACGATTGGGACCATGAGCTCCACGGCCCTCGCGAGCAGGAGGCAGCGCCATGCCTCCCTGAAGATGAAGAAGAAGGACGGGTTGAAGATGATCTCGGCCCCAAGGCGCACGAGCTCCCGGCCCACGTTCAGGGGGCCCCAGAAGTCCACGCACACGCCTATGCCCACCCGGCCGAGCTCGGTCTCGAACACGCGGAGCTCCCGGCCTGGGGAGAAGCCGAAGTGCTTGCGCTCCATGAGCCCCAGGCCCAGCTTCCTCTGCCTCCCCACCACGGAGCCATCTGGCCCGAAGAGCACGCAGGAGTTGTAGAGCCTCCCGCCCTCCCGCTCGGCCAGGCCAGCTATGATGTAGATGCCCAGCTCCTCGGCAGCCCTCGCCAGCTCCTCCCTCCCGCGCCAGGGGAAATACTCGGGGAAGCAGGCGATCTGGACGCCATCGTCCATGCGCAGGCACCTCTGGAGCAGGTCGAGCGCGTGGCGCACGTTGCCAGGGTCCGTCAGGTCGTCGTTCACCGGCCTGGGCTGGATGGCGGCCACCCTCACCCTCGCCAAGGCAGCACACCTTTGGGCAGCGATACGCGCGAAGGCTAATAAGGTGCTTGGTCGAGCGGGGCCGAAGGAAGGGAGCTCATGGCCACACCGAGCATGGCCAGCAAGCTGAGGGCATTCCTCAGGGAGAACGCGATCATCGTGGCAGCAGCCCTGGCTCTGATCGCCATGGCCGTGGTCGCGCTTCTCTGGAAGCCCACCTGGCTCAAGCAGGAGCTGGGGCAGAGGGCACGTGAGCTCATCCTCGCCTACGGCCTGCCGGCCACCTTCCTCGTCATGGTGCTCGCTGGCACGGCCCTGCCCATGGCCAGCCCCCTCATCGTGGCCTTCTGCTCCAGCGCTGGCCTGCCGCCCGTGCCCCTGGCCCTCGTGGCCGCGGCTGGCTACACGCTCGGCCTCACGGTCAACTACGCGCTGGGCTACGCGCTCGGCATGGTCTTCGTGGAGAAGCGCGTGAGGCGGGAGCGCCTGGAGAGGATAACGGCCTGGTTCAACAGGTGGGGCCTGGGGCTCGTGGCGATCTTCGGCCTCGTGCCAGCCACGCCCTTCGAGACCCTCAGCCTCGTCTGCGGCGCCTTCCGCACCAGCTACCCCAGGTTCGCCCTCGTGGCCTTCACGGCCAAGCTGGCGCAGTTCCTGCTGTTCGCCCTCCTTGGCGAGGAGCTCGCCTGGCTGGTATGGGGTGATGGCCCCTAAGGCAGGGCTGAAATACGCAACGCGAGGTAAACCACCTCTCCGGGAGGATGCGGGCAGCTAAATCACTCGGCCAACCGGGCCGGTAGGGCAAAAATTAGAAGACCCTCCTCACCCAGGGTATGCGGTCGAAGTCCTCATCATTTGAGTATATCTCATGGACCCCCAACCTCTCCATTTGGGCGGCTATGACCGTGTCATCCCACATGCGCCAGGGGAGGCCGAGCTCGGCCTGGATGTGCATGGCCCTTTCGAAATCGGTCGATCTCGTATCGCAGATGGATAGCGAGGGCATATCGAGGACGGATGATATGAAGAGCGGGATGACGTTAGAGCGTTTCCTCCACCTGAGGTAGCCGCATACCTGCGCCAGAACCAAGGTGGAGGTGACGGCCTCCTCGCCCCGCTCTATCGCCCTCAATATCTCCCTTGCCCTCGACCCGTAGTGTGGGTCGGCGGCGAGCACGTAGACGAAGACGTTAGCGTCCACGAAGCGGCCCATGGCGATCTCTCCCCAGGGCGTCCTCCACGTCCTCCAGATCGACCTCGTGGACGCCCGCCAGGCCCCATAGGCCATCTACCGTGATACGCTTGGCCGACCTCAATACTATGGACCTGCCGGCCACCTCCAACTCTAATACATCGCCCTCCTCCAGGCCCAGGGACCTGAGCACCTCGGGCGGGATGGTTATACGGCCCCCACGCTCCACCCTCACCTCCATCGCCCCACCTCCCACGCCTATCTCGGCCATCCGGGCCGGATAAGCCCTCGCCCTCTCGGACAATAGCCCATGCCCAAGCTAAGGTTCACGCGTCGAGCTAAGCCTCACGCGCCTCAGTATCTCGTCTATCATCTGCGCCCGGCCGGGGAACTCCGAGGGGGGCATGTAGTGGAGCTCCACGTTCCCCCGCCCCCTCTGGGCCACCTGGAAGCGCAGCGCGTTCACGAGCTTCCTATCGCCCGAGATGAAGACCACGCGCTCGTGCTGGCCGGATAGGCGCTCCACGAGCTTGTAGATGTCGTAGTCATCTCGGGCTGGCACCTGCACATACCGGTCCGATATACGGACCTCCTCCCTCAGGCCCCGGCCCACCACCTCGTAGATGACCGTGCCCTCGG
>CAZPDR010000067.1:0-5239 GCA_964585495.1 uncultured Candidatus Bathyarchaeia archaeon | reverse complement strand
GCCCTCTGGTGGCATGTAGCGGTCCAGATAGCTCAGCATGTTCCTGATGTTCCGCTCGTCCTTAGCCGGGCGCCTTTTGTTCCTGAGGAACTGTACGAAGCGCTTCCTTAACTCTCCATTGCCTGGGTCCCAACGCACCACCAACGGACCCGCGGCCCCTACCATGTGAGAGCGGCGGCCTTGGACTGGCGGTCTCAGACCTACGGCCTCGCATGGTGGAGAACTACGGCCTAGCCCCAAGAACGGCGGCCTAGCCCAGACCAGAGCATCCTGGCCCGTATGAGCTTCATGGTCAGAGACTTGTGGCCTAGAGCCAGTTTCAGCAACGGGGGGTGTTGGGGGGTTAAACCCCCCAACGGCTGGCGGGCCCGCGGGGATTTGAACCCCGGACCTACGGCTCCGAAGGCCGCCGCTCTATCCAGGCTGAGCTACGGGCCCCCTAGAGCTCATAAGGGCCTTCCTCCCTTTAAGGCTGAGGCCGAGAGCACATGCCCACCAGGCCGCCACATCCTAACCCCCTTGGGGCCTTAAGGTCGGAGTGCTCGGCCCTGCTGGGGGAGGCTCTGGCCTCCCTCTGGCCCGAGGCGGCCAGCAGGAGCTTCAGGGTCTTCTTGCCCTCCAGGTTGGAGTTCGGGGACCTCACCACAAACGCCTGCTTCGAGCTGGCCCGTGAGCTCAGGCGCAGCCCTCTGGAGCTGGCCTCCGAGCTGGCGGCCAGGATGGAGGAGCTCCTGGCCTCAAGGCCCGGCCTGGTGGGGCGCGTGGAGGCAGCCGCTGGCTACCTGAACTTCTGGGCCGACCTCCCGCGCCTGGCCGAGCTGGCCATCGAGTCGGCCCGCGGGCTGGGCGATCGCTACGGCTGCCTCCCGGCCGAGCAGCGCCTCCGCGTGGTGGTGGAGCACACGAGCGCGAACCCGGTCCACCCCATGCACATAGGCCACGGCCGCAACTCCGTGCTCGGCGACGCCCTGGCCCGGCTGCTGAGGGCGCGGGGGCACCAGGTGATCACGCGCTTCTACGTGAACGACGTGGGGAGGCAGGTGGCCATCCTGGCCTACGGCTACGACAGGCTGGGCAGGCCGGAGCTGGAGGGCAAGCCAGACCACTTCCTCGGCCTCATCTACGCCATGACGAACTGCGCTCTTGAGATAAGGCGCCTGAAGGAGGAGCTCCAGAAGGCCGAAAGGACCGGGGACGAGGGGCTGGTGAAGGAGCTGAAGGCCGAGCTGGACAAGTGGGCCTTCTCGGCCTTCAAGCTGCGCGAGAAGAGGCCGGAGCTCTTCGACAGGCTTTTCTCGGCCGTGGAGGAGGACGAGGACCCCGAGAGCTCCATAGCCGAGATAACGCGGGCTTACGAGGCCCAGGAGGAATGGGCTGTCCAGCTCGTGCGCTCCGTGTGCGAGAGGTGCCTTGAGGGCTTCAGGGAGACGCTGGGCCGCCTGGGCATCGAGGTGGACTTCTGGGACTGGGAGAGCGATGTGGTCTGGAGCAGCCTCGTGCTTGACGTGCTCACGCGCCTTGAGGCCTCCGGCTTCGTGGGGGCAAAGGCAGGCGCCCTAGAGCTAGATGCCGAGAAGGTCTCCAGGTCCCTTCCCGGCCTCAGGGAGGCCCTGGGCATACCAGAGCAGTTCGAGGTGCCACCGCTCACCCTCACGCGCTCGGATGGCACCACGCTCTACGAGGTTCGCGATGTAGCTTACACGCTGAGGAAGTTCGAGGGAGCCGACCTGGTGATAAATGTGATAGGAGCAGACCAGAAGCTCGCCCAGCTACACGTGAGGCTCGCCCTCTGCGCCCTCGGGGAGCACGAGAAGGCCAAGAGGCTCGTGCACTTCGCCTACAGCCTGGTGAGGATCCCCGGCACGAAGATGACGGCCAGGAGGGGGGAGTTCATAGACCTCGATGGCCTGCTAGACGAGGCCGTGGCCCGCGCCTACGAGGAGGTGCCCAAGCACTCGCCCGGCCTGCCGGAGGAGGAGAGGGCACGCATAGCCGAGGCCGTGGGCGTGGGAGCCGTGAAGTTCGCCCTCTTGGCCCAGGACCCCGCCAAGGAGATCACGTTCACCTGGGATCGCGTGCTGGACTTCGAGGCCAACTCGGCCCCCTACGTGCAATACACGCACGCGAGAGCCTGCAGCATCCTGAGGAAGGCAGGCAGGCCGCCTGAGGAACCCGACTTCACGCTCCTCAAGCACCCGCTTGAGCGCGAGCTGGTCCTGGCCGTGGCCCGCTTCCCGGAGGTCGTGGCTGATGCGGCTGACAACCTGAGGCCTGATGCGCTCGCCAGCTTCGTGGTCTACCTCTCCGACAGGTTCAACTCCTTCTACGCCAGCCTGCCGGTGCTGAGGGCTGAGCCCAAGGGCCTCTCGGACGCCAGGCTGGCCCTCGTGGACGCGGTGCGCGTGGTGCTGAAGAACGCTCTGGGCCTGCTGGGCGTGGAGGCACCGGAGCGCATGTGATGGCCTCGTGAGGGCTTAAATACCTGGCCGTGCCAGCCGGGCTGAGGCGTAAGACCTTGGTGGAGGAGCCTCTTGAGGAGCTGGAGGAGGCGGAGGAGGTGGCGGCCGAGGCCGAGGAGGGGGAGGGAGCTCCCGTGAAGGTGGTGGCCGCCGTGGCCGTGAGGTGCCCGCACCACGAGCGCCTGGACGCGATAATTCTGATCTTCGAGGACGGCTCCATGGAGTTCGCCTGCCCGCTCGATGTGGCCAACGAGTGCGATTACGAGTGCCCCTACCGCGTGCTCATGTGAGGCCGTGAAAACCTTAATTGGCATGGCACCTGCCTCCTCCCGGTGCGAACATGGCCCGCGGGAAGGTAGTTATCGTAACGGGCATACCGGGCGTGGGCAAGTCCTCCGTCTGCCAGGTGGCCAAGGAGCTGGGCGCCAAGGAGGGCATCAGGATCGAGATACTGAACTATGGCGATGTGCTCGTGGAGCTCATGCGCAAGAGGGGGGCCGAGATCCACCGGGACCAGCTCAGGAAGATGGACATAACCGCCCAGAAGGTCCTCCAGGCCGAGGCAGCGCACAAGCTGGCCAAGGCCGTGGAGAAGGCCGAGGGGCACGTGATCATAGACACGCACATGATGGTGCGGACTGGCTCCGGCTACCTGCCCGGCTTGCCCAGGCACGTGCTGGACGCCCTCAAGCCCGACCTGCTCGTGCTCATAGAGGCGGACCCGGCTGAGGTCGCGGCCCGCAGGGCCAAGGATCTCGCGGCTGGCGAGAGGCTGAGGGATGAGGAGCGCATCGAGGAGCTGAGGCAGGAGCTCCTGCTCTCGCGCATGTTCGCTGCCGCCTGCTCCGTCCTCACGGGGGCGCCCGTGGTGGTCATAAAGAACCCATCGGGCGGCCTAGAGGAGGCCGGGAGAGCGCTGCTGGAGCTCTTCAAGAGGTGAGGGAGCCCGTGTATCCCATCCCCATCTCCACCTACCTGGGGCTGCTCGCGGCCTTGGGCATGACGGCCCTCCACACGGGCCTGACCAGGCTGCTCGTGAGCCCCAAGAAGCTCAAGTCCCTCAAGGCAGAGCTGAGGGAATACGAGAAGCTCTTCGCCAAGGCCTACAGGGCCAAGGACAAGAGGACGCGGCTTAAGGTGGAGAGGAAGCTGAAGAAGCGCCAGGACCACTTCGACAGGCTTAGGGGGCGCATCATGTGGGAGCAGACGAAGAGCATGATCATAATGATGGCCAGCTTCTTCGTGGTCGTCTTCGTCTTAGCGCCCTACTTCGGCCGGGAGCCCGTGGCCTACCTGCCCATAGGCCTGAGCGGCCCCCTCCCCCTGAACTTCGTCTTCTGGTATGCCATCTGCGGCATGGCCTTTGGAACGCTTATACAGAGGGCGCTCGGCGTTAGCTGGACGGAGTGAGGCGAGCGAAGAGGTGGTGAGGCATGCCCAGGCCAGCCCTCAGGTCCCGCTCGCTGCGGAGGGTGAAGGTGAGGACGCCAGGAGGCCGCGTCGTGATCCACTACGAGCGCAGGAAGCCTAGCCCAGCTAGGTGTGCCCTCTGCGGTGCCATCCTGTCCGGCGTGCCCAGGGAGAGGCCAGCGAGGCTGAGGAAGCTCGCTCACACGGAGAGGAGGCCTGAGCGACCTTATGGAGGCGTCCTCTGCCCCCGCTGCCTCAGGAGGGGCTTGATAGATGCCGTCAGGCTCCTCAAGCCGCCAGCCAGCACGGCGTAAGCTCGTGATATGCCTCTCCGGCCTCTCCGGCACGGGGAAGAGCACCGTAGGCCGCGAGCTGGCCAGGCGATACGGCCTCAGGTATATCTCTGGCGGTGAGGCGCTGAGGCAGAAGGCCAGGGAGCTAGGCTACAAGGCCGAGGGGCCTGGCTGGTGGGAGGAGCAGGAGGGCCGGGACTTCATAGCCGAGCGCTTGAGGAACCCCCGCTTCGACAGGGAGGTAGATGCCTGGCTCATCCAGCAGGCCCGGGAAGGCGGCGTGGTCATAGACAGCTGGACCATAGCCTGGCTGTTAGAGCCCGGGGTGGGCTTCCGCGTCTGCCTCTACGGCTCCCCTGGCGTGCGAGCTGCCCGCGTGGCCAGGCGTGATGGCATGAGCCTGGAGGAGGCCCTGGCGGCCGTGAGGGCCAAGGAGGAGCGCAGCCGGGAGCTCTACAAGCGCCTCTACGGCTTCGACCTCCTCGATCTCTCGGCCTACGACCTGGTGATCGACACGGACAACCTCACGCCAGAGGAGGTGGTCGCGGCCATCTGCGCGGTCCTGGAGGCCATGAGGGCGCGAGGTGCGCTCGATTAATATAGGCCCGTAGGCGCTCTGGAGGGCGCGGAGGTGGGGCGGTGTGCCCGCCATAGAGGTAGGGCGCGTGTGCGTGAAAATCGCTGGCCGTGAGTCAGGCCGGAAGTGCGTGGTGGTGGACATAATAGATGAGAACTTCGTGCTCATAACGGGCCCCAAGAGCCTGACGGGCGTGAGGCGTAGGCGGGCGAACATAAAGCACCTGGAGCCCACGGAGGCCAAGATCAGCATCACGCGCGGGGCAGATGACGAGGAGGTGCTGAAGGCCATAGAGGAGGCGGGGCTCAGGGATTGGATGGCGGAGCCCGTGAAGCCCAAGCTCAAGCCCTTCTGAGGCCTGGCTCTCTCGGCCGTGGGCCCGATAATCTTGGTGGGCTGGCGAGCTGGCCGTAACCCACCTCCTGTTCTAGGCGGCGTGCTTCTCATCGGGCTACCCGGCGCCTCGCGCGGCCAGCTCATGGGCGCCCTACTTGCCCTTT
>CAZPDR010000066.1:0-5270 GCA_964585495.1 uncultured Candidatus Bathyarchaeia archaeon | reverse complement strand
GTAGTTCTCAAGGAGGCCGAGGCGGCCGAGGGAGGCCACGTGCTCGTAGAGCTTGAGGGAGCTCACGGCCCGCTTGAGGGCGTGGTGGGAGGCGCCTATCACGAGCACCCGGTCTAGGCCGCAGGAAACCCAGCCCTCCACCTGCCTTACCTGCCCCTCCGAGAGCTCCGCCAGCACGGGCCTGCCTTCCTCAAGCGCGGCCGAGGGTTCCTCCAGCAGGCGCACCTCCAGGGGCAGGTTCTCGGCCAAGCAGAAGAGCTCCGAGAGCTCCCCCATGTCCAGCTCACGGCCATCGGCTAGCTGAGCCCTCAGGGCCGAGAGGGGCACGCGGGCCTCAAGGCTGGCTGGCTCGAAGACGCCCACGTCCACGTGGAGGCCCTGGCCCGTCAGGCCCGAGATGCGCCCCCTGATGACAGAGCCCTTCCTGAGCCTCTCGGGCCTCACGGGCGCCAGGCCCATCTCCATGTCTATGAGCCTCATGGCCACCTCAACATCCTCGCCCGAGAGCTCCACCAGGAGCCAGCCCCTGCCGACCGTGCCGACCACCCTCACGCTCACGGCCAGGCCAGAGCAGAGGTTGAGCAGGGCTGGCGTGAAGTCCTCCGGCCTGTAGCGGCCGTAGGCGCGCTCAAGCACGACCACGCGGATTGGCCGCAAGGCGAGGGCCCCCTAGCACGCGGGAGAGCTCCTCGTGAATACGGGCCAGGTTGGCCACGGCCGGGTGGTCGGGGCCAAGCTCGCGGGCCAGGCGTGCTAGAGCTGCCTCGAAGGAGAGGACGCGCCTCCCCTCCACGAGCTTGTCCGCGTAAGCCACTATCTTCTCCTCAAGCGTCCTGGGCGCGTAATCGCCGGGGGGCCAGCCGAACGCCTCGGCCACCTCGGGCTTGAGGCCGCCCGTGTGCCTCAGGATGACCTCCACCAGCTCCTCGGGCAGGCCGAGCTCCCTGGCCATCTCGGCCCCGATGAAGACGTGGGCTATCGAGTGCGTCTTAGCCCTCCCGATGTCGTGGAGGAGGGCGCCCGCCTCCACCAGGGCCAGATCCACGGGCAGGCCAGCTCTAGCGCACCTCCTCGCTATGCGGAGGGCTACCTTGGCCACGCGCTCGCTATGCCTCACGACCTCCGGCGGGCAACCAATCGCCTTCAGCAGGGAAATAGCTTCCTCCCTGCTCGGGAGGCGCCTCCTCGCCTTCACGCGCCCTCACTCCGCCAGCTCCCTCTTTATCTGCTCTATCTTGGCCTCAAGGGCCTGAATTATCTTGGAATTATCAAAGAACTCCAGGGGCTGGCCGCAGCGAGGGCAGGAGAAGAAGTTGTCCGATGCCTCATCAAAGGTGTAGCGCCTGCAGCCGGGCGTGCCACAGTAGAAGAACTGATTTTCCCTCTCATACTTCAGCTTGGCCTCCAGCTTCTTCAGGATGCGCCTCTTCCAGGTCTTCACCACGATCTCCACCTGCTCTAAGTTGAGGCTCCAGAAGAAGTTGTAGCGGCCGGTCTCCTCATCCCTCTCGCGCCTGAGGTTCACGATGAGGCCGTGGTAGAGCTTGTAGAGCACCCTCCTCGCGATGTCGTCCTTCATGTTCGCCTTCCGCGCGATCTCCTCATCGCTGAGCTCCTTGTCGCCCAGGACGCGGACGATGCGGACGGCCTCCTCGCCCCCGATCACGCGGGCCACGAACTCCACCACATCTTCCTCAAGCGGCATCAAGCTGGGGCACCGGGCCAAACGCCATGTTGGGCATTATAAACTTAATCTCCCCACGGGCCGACTTAGCGAGGGGAAATGGGCTTGGCAGAGGGCCGAGGGCACGGGCAGATTTACGTGCTCAGGCTCAGCCACAGGAAGGAGCGTGATAAGCGCGTTACCACGCACGTCGCCCTCACGGCCCGTGCCTTCGGCGCGAGAGGCATGATATACTCGGGCGACAGGGACGAGGTGCTGGAGGAGAAGGTGCGCGATGTGGTGGCCCGCTGGGGAGGCCCCTTCGAGATCCGCTACGAGCGGGATTGGCTGGCCTTCCTCAAGCGCTGGCGGGCCGAGGGCGGCTTCGTGTGCCACCTCACCATGTATGGCCTCCACATAGACGATTGCCTAGACCGGGTGCCCCGCGATAGGCCCGTGCTGGTGGTCGTGGGCTCTGAGAAGGTGCCCCGCGTGGTCTATGAGCTAGCGGATCTGAACATGGCCATAGGCCACCAGCCCCACTCGGAGGTGGCGGCCCTAGCGGTCTTCCTCGACCGCTACTTCGGGGGCTCTGAGCTGAAGCGCGATTTCGAGGGCGCCAGGCTCAAGATAATACCATGCGAGAGGGGCAAGAAGGTGGTGAGGCTACTCGGCCCGCGCGAGGAGGAGGGCTAGGCCCACGATGAGCAAGAGGGCGCCGAGGGCCACGAAGATGAGCCAGGTAGGGCCTAGCTCCGGCAAGGCCATGTAGGTGTAGTAGATGGCCACTATGCCTAGGGCGAGCAGCACCAGGCCTATGAGCTTCTCCATGCCCGTGAGGCCAGCGGGCCGCTCCTCCTTGCTCATGCTCCTTGCCCCCGGCTTCAGCGAGCGAGGGCCACGGACCTTATAATGCTTGAGGGCAGGTGCCTGAGGCCAAGCTTTTACGGGCATGGCGATGCCCTATGGACAGGCGGTGCCGAGCCTTGTGCGCGGCCCCGGGCTTCGAGGAGCTCCAGCTCGCTGCCTTCAGGGACATGGTCAAGGAGGCCTACCGCGCCCTCAAGGCCGAGGGGGTGAGCGATAGCCAGATGTGCGATGGGCAGATCTTCATGTGGATGCACGATGCCTACGGCTTCAGGGCGGGCCGGGCGGAGTTCAAGCGCCTCCTGCTGAAGGCTGCCGAGGAGGATCCGGAGATAGAGGTGACACGCGATAGGAGCGGGATACTCTACGTGCGCGTGAGGAAGGCTGAGCGGGGCTAGGGAAACCCTTTTAGCCTTCCACCGCGCTCTATGAGCTGAATTTAAGCTACTCCTTAGGTGGTGTATATGCTAGCCGTGATATTGGCGGCTGGTAGAGGAGCACGCCTGACGCCCATCACGGATGAGGTGCCAAAGGCCCTGATAGAGGTGGAGCCCGGCCTCACGCTCCTAGAGCTGGCCGTGCGCTCCCTCAGGGCCGCGGGCGTGGAGGAGCTCGTGGTGGTAGCTGGCTACAGGGCGAGGAAGATAGAGGAAGCACTATCTGGCCTAGAGAACGTGGAGGTGGTGCGCAACCCCGAGTATTGGCGTGAGAACGGCTTTTCCCTCCTCAAGGCCAGGGAAGCCGTGGGAGGCCGCGAGTTCGTGCTCGTCATGGCGGACCATGTCTTCGAGCCAGAGCTCGTGCACCGGGCCGTGCGGGCTGGCCCTCTCTCCCTCTGCGTGGACAGGGAAGGGCGCTACCTGCTCGACCCGGGCGAGGCCACGAAGGTAAGGCTGGGGCTGGGGGGCCTCCTCAACGCGATAGGTAAGCACCTCAGGACCTACGACGGCTATGACACAGGCGTCTTCGCGTGCGATGAGCGCATCTTCTGGGCCGCCGAGGAGCTGGTCAAGCGCTCCTTCTCGGTGAGCGTGAGCGATTGCGTGGGCTTCCTCGTCTCCCAGGGCCTGCCCTTTAAGGCCGCAGACGCCACGGGCCTCATCTGGGCGGACGTGGACACGCACGAGGCCCTCAAGCACGTCAGGGAGCACGTGCTGCCCAAGCTCATGGACAAGCTAGGTGGGGTGCCTTGAGGTTCGAGGAAGCCTACCGCCTGCTCGTGAAGCCGGGAGATGGCCCCATCTCAAGGCACCTGAACAGGCGCATCTCCATCCGCATCTCCCTCTTCCTCGTGCGCCACGGCTCGCCCATCTCCCCCACCCAGATGTCCGCGATCAGCTTCGCCACGGCCCTCCTGGGCTCCCTGGCATTCCTCCTCGGCTGCCCCCTGGCCGGCGGCCTCTTGGCCCAGCTGTCCAGCATACTAGATGGCTGCGATGGCGAACTCGCCCGCCTCACAGGCCAGATTAGCAAGCGCGGCGGCCTCGTGGACTCCCTCCTAGACAGGCTGGCGGATGTAGCGCTCCTCCTCGGGCTCGCCCACCTGGCCTACCGCTCCCCCTGGCCCGCTCAGCTCTGGCCTACCTGGCTCCCGCGGCCAGGCGATTGGCACCTCCTGGCCCTCTTCCTCACAGCCCTAGCCCTCGCGGGCTCCCTCCTCGTCAGCTATTGCTCCGCCATCTTCAGGGCCCTGGCGGGCCACCAGCCCAGGAGGCACCTGGGCACGAGGGACGTGCGCCTCTTCTTGGTCATGTGGGCGGGCATCACGGGCCAGCTCTGGCCCTGGTCGGCAGCCGCCTGGCTGGCCCTGTTGGTGCTGCTCGCCTGGGCCGAGGTGCTGAGCTGCTTAGGACAGGCAATGCACGTGAGAGGGTAGGAGCTCCGCCAGCGCGGGCCTACATCACTCGTAGGGCCTCTCCCAGAGCTCAAGGGCCTGGCGGCGCCTCATCTCGCGCTTCTTGCGGTGCAGGAAGCGGTAAACAGTCGAGTGCATACGGCCCTCTATGAGCATCTGGATGGCCTCCTCCGCTATCTGCACCTGCTCGTAGCCGCCTATGATGGCCACCGTGTGGCCGTAAACGCTCACGTAGGCGCCCGTGAGCTCCTCTATGATGCGCCTCGTCCTGCCCTCACGGCCTATGATACGGCCCTTCACGCGCACGATGTCCGACTTGGAGCGCCCGAATATCTCGCGCAGGTCTATGATGCGCAACATGGCGTCCTCGTCCCTCAGGAGCCTGAAGGCCCTCTCGGGCGAGAAGCCGCGCCCTATGGCCAGCACGACATCGCGGGCGCGCAGCAGGCTGGACGGGTCCGGGTTGCCCTCCGCCAGCTCGATCTCCACATCGCCCGTCCGGCTGTCTATGGCCAGCCTAACGCCCAGGGCTTCCTCTATCTCGCGCTTCACGCTCCCGTTCGGCCCGATCAGCACGCCCACGCGCTCCATGGGGATGCGCACGTGAAGGCTACTCAACACGCAGCACCGCTCATAGCTTTGAGGAAAAGCCGTATAAAACAATGTATTTTTTGGCGCCTCACCTTCCGTAAAGCTTAATATGTATAACGGCCGGGGGACTTGTCTGATGACATACCATGAGTTCCGTACTTACATGCGTTAACAGATTAAATGCGTGCGCTCTACGTGGCCATTTACACGATACAATACTCGCGAGGAATTTACCCCATTTGTTGGTGAACTCGGTAGCTGTGGTCCAATTGAATCCCCGCAGACTTCCATGAT
>CAZPDR010000065.1:0-5275 GCA_964585495.1 uncultured Candidatus Bathyarchaeia archaeon | reverse complement strand
GCTCGCGGTCTAGCTCAAGCCTGTGCTTGTGCACGTGGAGGCGCCTCTCTATCACCAGCTTCTCGGGCGTGTCCTGCTTCCATATCCGCATGGGCATGGCCCATCTGGCCCCCTCGGCCGCACGAGCTAGGCCTATTAAGGCTTACCCGGCTGCCGAGAGGGGCGCCTGGCGATGGGGGTGGCATCAGAGGGGCTCTTGGGCGAGCTCAGGCTAGATGATGTCGGACGGCTCGTGTTGGGCGATGTGCCCATGATCACCACCGCGAGTTCATAGCGCTCCTCCAGAAGGTGGCCGAGGCCATGGACTAAGCTAATTAGGAGCTCTAGGGTCCCTCTTCTTGGCGGCCCAGGGCAGGCTCCCGCGCTGACGGGGCCTGGCGAGCGGGCCTGGAAGGCCGCTATGGGCCAAGGCATACCCAGGCGCGGGACAGGGCGCGGGTAGGCGCCCTACCAGCCTGCCCAGCGGGCCTAAGACCCGCGATGAGAGAGCCCGGCCGAGGGGGGCGCCCCTGCCCCTTCGCTGAGGCCGGGTGTTAGTCGCGTGGGGGACAGGCCCGCGGGCCGCCATCACAAGCTTAAAGCCCCCTCTGGCACAGGTGACTTGAAGGTGCCTTGGACAGGCTATCGGAGGCGAGGCGATGGCTGAGCGAGGCGGAGTGGGACCTGGGGACGGCCAAGGACCTGCTTAAGCTCGGTAGGTATAACGCGGCCGCCTTCTACGCCCAGCAGGCAGCCGAGAAGGCCGTCAAGGCCATGTTATACGCGCTGGGGGAGGTGCCCATAGGGCACTCGGTCAGGGAGCTCTTGGAACGCTTCGCCAGCCTCTCGGGCCAGGATGTGGGCTCCCTCATGGACTCCGCACGCGAGCTGGACAGGCACTACATTCCGTCAAGGTATCCTAGTGCCCTGCCGAGCGGAACCCCGCACGAGGCTTATGATGAACTCACGGCCAGGAGGGTGATAGCTTGTGCAGAGGAGGTGCTGGCCTTCGCGAGGCAGTTCTTGCGAGGCTTAGGGCTCTGAGGGCACCTCACGCGGAGGAGCTGGCCGATTACTGCGTGAGGCTGAAGGCCGCCTTGGAGCCGCACATGGTGGTGCTCCACGGCTCCGTGGCCCGCGGGCTGCACGGCAGGTGGAGCGACATAGATCTGCTGGTCGTGGCCGACTTCGAGGAGCCCTTCTTGGACCGCCTCTCGCGCCTGCTGGAGCTGGCTCAGCCTGGCCTGCCGGTGGAGCCCCTGGGCTACACGCCCGAGGAGTTCAGGGCCATGCTAGAGCGCCTGAACCCGCTCGCGCTGGACGCTCTTGAGTTCGGCATCCCCCTGCTGGGCGAGGAGTGCTTCGCGGCCTACAAGCGGAGGTTCGAGGAGATCAAGCGCTCCGAGGGGCTCAGGAGGCACAGGCTGGGCTGGTCGCGAGGCAGGGGCGGGGGCTAGGCAAAGGTTATATCGGGCTGCCCTCCCCTGCCCTGAACAAGGAAGGAGAAGGTGATCTGCCTTGGACGTAGAGGAACGCCTAGAGCTCGTGGCGCGCAATACGGCCGAGATAATCACCCGTGAGGAGCTGAGGGAGCTCCTTGAGACGGAGGAGCACCCGCACGCCTATTGGGGCTTCGAGTGCTCCGGCCCCATGCACATAGGCATGGGCCTCGTGTGCGGCCTCAAGATGCTCGACCTGGTGAAAGCTGGCTTCCGCTTCACGGTCTTCTTGGCCGATTGGCACTCCTGGATAAACAACAAGCTCGGGGGCGATTTGGAGAAGATAAGGCTCGTTGGGCGCTACTTCAGGGAGTGCTTTGAGGCCCTGGGCCTGAGGGGGCCTGGGGTCCGCTACCTCTGGGCCTCCGACCTGGTCTCCGACCCGGAGTATTGGCGCAAGGTCATCTTGATCGCGAAGTCGGCCACGCTGAGGCGCGTGAGGAGGGCTCTGCCCATCATGGGCCGCAGCCTGGAGGCCACGGACGTGGAGACGGCCTGGCTCATCTATCCGTGCATGCAGGCGGCCGACATCTTCCACATGGAGGTGGAGGTGGCCTGCGCTGGCATGGACCAGAGGAAGGTGCACATGCTCACCCGCGACGTGGCCGAGAAGCTGAGGTGGCGTAAGCCCGTCTGCCTCCACACGCCCCTGCTCATGGGCTTGGCTGGCCCTGGCGCGGCCCTGGAGGGCACCTTCGACGAGGACGAGCGCCTGAACATGCGCATTAGGTCCAAGATGTCCAAGAGCGTGCCGGGCGGCTGCATTTACGTGCACGACCAGCCGGAGGAGATAAGGGCCAAGCTGAGGAAGGCCTACTGCCCGGCCAAGCAGGTGGAGGACAACCCGGTGCTGGAGCTCGCCAAGCTCGTGATCTTCCCGGCCCTGGGGCGCCTGGACGTGGATAGGCCGGAGAAGTATGGCGGCCCCATCTCCTACGGGAGCTACGCGGAGCTGGAGACAGACTTCGCCTCGGGGGCCCTCCACCCGCTCGACCTGAAGAACGCGGTGGCAGATGCCCTGGCCGACATCCTCAGGCCCGTGAGGGAGCACTTCGCCCGTGAGCCCGAGCTCCTGGAGGCCGTGAGAGCGCTTGAGCTGACGAGGTGAGGGAGGGTGGGCGCGCTCCGCAGGCTGCTGGAGGAGCTCCTAGAGGTGCTGGCCAGGCTCTCGGAGGAGGCAGCGAGTGGCGTGCCTGTGCTGGTGGAGGGGCGTTCCGATGTGAAGGCCCTGAGGGAGCTGGGCGTGGAAGGCTTCTTCGTGGCCGTGAGGACGAGCAGGAAGCCCATGCCCGACCTGGCCCTTGAGCTCGCCAGCCGGGCGGATGAGGTCATAGTGCTCACGGACTTCGACCCAGAGGGCCGTGAGCAGGCAAGGGAATGGGCTCGCGAGCTTGAGAGGCTGGGCTTGAAGGTGAACCTGAGCTTCTGGCGCTACCTCATGGGCTTGGTGGGCTCCCTCGCCAAGGACATAGAGGGCCTGCCCAGCCTGGTAGAAACGCTAATGAGGAAGACAGGCCACAAACTCGGGTAAGGGTAGGTGATAAGAATTGACACATGCTCAGCTGCCGGCGAAATATAAGGTGAGGCTGAGCTTTGAGGTAGATGGCGTGGTGGAGAGGCACGACATCATAGGCGCCATCTTCGGGCAATCGGAGGGCCTCTTCGGCCCCGACCTAGACCTGAGCGAGCTGGCCAAGACGGGCAAGGTAGGGCGCATCGAGGTGCTGCTCAGGCACGCGAAGGGGAAGACGGTGGGCACCATCATCATCCCCTCAGCGCTCGACAGGCCCTCGACTGCCATCATAGCGGCCACCGTGGAGGCCGTGGACCGCGTGGGGCCCTATCCGGCCCGCGTCAAGCTGGAGGAGATCGTGGACGTGCGGGAGGAGAGGCGGAGCTGGATCATAAGGAGGGCCAAGGAGATACTGCGCGATTGGACGCTCACCAAGATGCCTTCCGCGGCCGAGGTGCTGAAGGAGGTCTCAGAGGTCCTGGTGCCAGCCAAGGTGATCAAATACGGCCCGGAGGGGCTGCCGGCTGGCCCGGACGTGGACAAGGCTGAGGAGATCATCATAGTCGAGGGGCGCGCGGACGTGATCAACCTGCTGAAGTGCGGCATCACGAACGTCATAGCCATGAACGGCCTGAGGGTGCCCGAGACCATCATCAGGCTCTGCGAGCGCAAGGAGGCCACGGCCTTCCTAGATGGCGACCACATGGGTGAGATGTTGCTCAAGGAGCTCTTGAGCACGGCCAGGATAAAATACGTGGCCCTCGCGCCGAGGGGCAAGGAGGTCGAGGAGCTAACGCCGAGGGAGGTGCTTGAGGCTCTAGCGAGCCGGGTGCCCGCTGAGGAGGTGGCCAAGGAGCTCCTGGGGCCCACGTTGACCAAGGAGGACCTGGCCGAGCTGGCCGTGAAGCTGGAGGGCACGCTTGAGGCCGTCTTGTTCAACAGGGAGCTCAAGGAGATAGGCCGCGTGCCCGTGGGGGAGCTCATCCAGAAGCTGAACGAGCTAGAGGGCGTTTACGCCGTAGTCTTTGACGGCATCATCACCAAGCGGCTCTTGGACGTGGCCCAGGCGAAGCACATAAGGTATGTGGTGGGCGAGCGTTTAGCCGCTGGCGCTAGGCCTCCCAGGGGCGTGGAGGTCATCCTGCTGCCCGAGGTGAGGAAGCTGGCGGAGGAGCTGAAGGCGAGGGCTGCTGAGGCGACAGAAGGAGCAGCGGAAGGCGGGGCGGAGGAAGCGCAGAGCGAGGCGGAGGGAGAGGCTCAGGCATCCTCAGCCGAAGAAGGCCATTAGGCCCCTACGCTCCCCACCTGCCAGCAGCTCTTCTTCTTTCACGCCCAATACCTTCAGCACCCTCATGGCGGCTGGCACTATCTGCTTGCGCACGTAGTAGTCCAAGTCCACGTCGTCGTAGCCTGCCATGAAGTAGGGCACCGCCCTCTGGTAGAGCTTGCCCGAGCCCTTCACGATCACATAGCCCACCTTATCGCCCACGGAAACCTCCCAGCCGGAGCGCATCATGATCTTGGCCGCCTCCACGTGGGCCGTGCGCACCTTGTATTCCTCCGGCCTGCGCGTGAGCTCCTCCCAGATCACCAGATCCTTATAGGGCACCTTGCGCTCCCTCAGCCTGGCTATCCAATCCCGCACGATCTTCACGGCCTTCTGGCGGGCCTCACGCGCTGACCTGGCCTTCAGGACGGCCTCTAGGACGGCCCTCTGGACCTTCCTGGCCACGGCCGACCAATCGCCCCGGACGGCCTCCAGGCCCACGACCTCCAGGCGCCCATCGGGCAGGAGGCCGCAGTAGCGCTTCTTGGCCTCCGTGAAGAGGACGCGCTCGAAGATCTCGTCCGGCTTGATCTTCAGGCCGAACTCCTCCTCCACGGCCCTGAGGAAGACCTCTACCTTCTCCGGCTCATACCTCACGAACACGCTGTCCGTATCGCCGTAGATGAGCTCGATCCCCATCTCCTTGGCCATCTCTATGGTGCGCTTGATGATGAAGCGGCCCCAGGCAGCCGCGCTCTCCGCTACCTCGCGCTTATACCAGCGGGCGCCCAGCCAGCCGGTGTAGCCATACATGGCGTTCGCCACCACCTTCAGGGCCTTCTGCCTGGCGTCCAGGAGCCTGTAGAGGGGTGTTCCTGGCTCCAGAGCCCTCAGGCGCTCCCTTATCTCATCCCTGGCCCTTATCAGCGTGGAGAGGAGCTCCTTGTAGAGGCCCGGGGGCTCCCTCCTGAACCTGTGGCCTACCTCCGGTGCCACGTTCACGCCCTCGGGCGGCTC
>CAZPDR010000064.1:0-5284 GCA_964585495.1 uncultured Candidatus Bathyarchaeia archaeon | reverse complement strand
TACTTCACCTTCTCCCTGGCCAGGAAGGCGAGGTGCTGGGGGCTCACCCAGGGCCTGTAGAGACCTGCCACGCTCGGGCCGGGCTCTATCTTGAAGTAGCAGGGCGCTGTTACGCGTGCTATCTCGGGCGTCTCCCAGAACCGGTTGAACCCTCCCCAGGTGTCGAAGAGGTAGACGTGCACGTCGATGGGGATGTCCACGGCCTTCCTCATGGCCGCGAGCATGGGGAGCGTTACGTCGCCTAGGGGGTTAAAGGTGTTCGCGCCCAGCATCTCAAGCACCTTGGCGCCTGCTGGGTTGGCGTGGCCAGCGAAGATGGAGACCTTGAAGATCACGTCCTTCGGGATATCGCCCGCCTTGCGCATCTCGTTCAGGAGCCAGAGGAGCCCCTCGTCCACGATGAGGAAGCCGCGGAAGCCGAGCTCTATGGCACGCATGATGTCTGATATCACGTAGAGCAGGTTGTCCGAGCCCCGGTAGCGGATGCCGCACACCCCGCCCTCCGGCGTCCTGAGCTGGCCTCCCAGGTCCCAGGGCGTCCTCGGGCCAGGCGTGAGAATGACCTCCAGCTTCGCGTCCCTGGCCATCTCGGCAAAGCGCGTGAGCTCCTTCTCGTCCAGGAGCGTGGCGCCCATCACGACGGAGATGAGGCGGTGGACGGGCACGTCCCGCTTCTCCATCTCATCTATAAGGGCCTCCAGCACCTCGGGCCTCTCCACACCCGATATCTCTATCCGGTAGTGGGCGCCATCCGGGAAGCGCTTGGGCGAGTCCGGCAGCTCGTAGAGGTCGCGGCCAGGCACGCCGTGCTTCTCCATGAGAGCCTTGACGTGCTCGAAGAGCCTCTCCACCCTCATGGCGATCGCTTAGTCCGCCCTAGGAGGCTATTTAGCTTTCCCCCAGCACGGCTCAGCCCCTGCGGCGGAGGACCTGGACCCTGAGGATGTCGCCAGGCCTTATGACGGCTATGCCGGTGAGAGCCCCCACGACCTCTATGAGCACTATCTTGTCCGGGTTCTCAAGGTCCACGGGCCTGTCTATGCCCTCCGCCACGGCCTTGATGATCTCCATGCGCCCCAGCTCGGTGTGGCGCTTCTCCACCGTTATGCGGAACTTCTCGCCGGGCTCTATCTTGGCCAGGGCGAGCTCCTGGGCCGCCCGAGCTATCTCGGCTAGGTCGGTCCTCACCACGCGCTCTATGGGTATGACGCGCTGTATCACGCGGAACTCCTCAGGCCTCTCGTCGAAGAGGGCGCGGAGGCGCCTAACGGCCTCGAAGGGGTCTAAGCTCGTGCGGGCGCAGATGAGGCCCTTAACGGGCGTGGTCTCCACCTCGGCCCGCTCATCGCCTACCTCGGCCAAGAGATACCAGAGCTCCGAGCAGCCATCGTGCTCCCTCCCCCTGGGCGTGGACACGAGGAGGTTGAACTCCAGGGGCGCCACAGCGATCACCAGATGGGCCGTCGCGGGAACATTATAAAACCCTCCCTCGGCCCAGGCTTGAGGCGGCGAGGCCTTGGGCTGGGAGGAAGCCATCATCACGGCCCTCAGGTCCATCTCCAATCCGCTCTTGGACGCGGTCTTCCTAGCCCTCAGCGAGCTGGGAGGCGATGTCTTCTGGCTGGCCGTCATCTTCGCCTGCCTGGCGCTCAAGAGGAGGAGGCAGGCCGTCGGCTTCTCCATACTCCTGATCGCGAACTTCTACATCAGCTACGCCCTCAAGCACGCCATAGGCAGGCCGAGGCCACCCCTCTGGCTTCAGCGCACGGACCTCGTGGGGGCCGAGCTAGGCCCCTCCATGCCCAGCACCCACGCGGCCGAGGCAGCAGCGAACATGGCCTACCTAGCCCGCGAGGTAAGGGACAGGCGGGCCTACGTGGCCTGCGGCACCCTGGCCGCCCTAGCGGGCCTCAGCCGGGTCTACCTGGGCGTCCACTGGCCTACCGACGTGCTGGCTGGCGGCTGCCTAGGCCTAGCGGTGGCGGCCTCCTACGTGCTTGCGGCCGAGGAGAAGCTGATGGACGGGCTGAGGAGGCTCCTGGCCAGGAAGAACTTGCTGATGCCCATCCCCCTCCTCCTGGGCCTCCTGGCGGCCGTCCTCACGCCACGGGGCTGGGGGAGGCCGGCCACCTACATAGGAGGGCTGATAGCTGGCGTCTTCACAGGCCTCCTGCTCCTGAAGCCGGGCTACAGATCACCGAGACAGCTGGGAGATGCCCTGAGGACGCTGGCCTGCGTGCTCACCGACCTGGCCCTGCTGGCCGCCTCCTACGTGCTCGGGCCAGGCCCCCTCCAGTTCGTAACCGCCCTGTTGGCGGGCCTCTGGGGGTCCTGGGCTGGCCCCGAGGCCCTCTGGGCCTTGAGGAGGCGATGATGGCGGTCAGCGGAGGTCAGTAGGGTCTCACGGGCCTCTCACCCGGCGCTCAAGGCACCGTCAAGGCCTCGACGCCGTCGCCATACATCATCCCACTCAAGAGGTGGCGGGAGGGCTTTTAGGCTTTTTCTGAGCTGCCTGCGGCTTCGGAGAGAGCTCTGCCTTAGACGCTATCAGGGATAGATGGCGCCCAGCTTATAAGGGGTGCTTGTGCAGGGCTGAGGGAGCGTGCATCACCCTGGGCCACATCTACGTGGAGGCCCTCTTAGGCGACCCCAGGAGGCGCAGGGTAAGGCCCGTGAGGCTCCTAGTCGATACCGGAGCTACCTACCTCTCCCTCCCGCCCAGCCTGGCCGAGGAACTCGGCCTCCGGGTAGAGGGGGAGGCAGAACTCACCCTAGCGGACGGCAGGACTGTGATGGCCGGGATGGCCTTGGCCTGGCTGGAGGCATCGTTCAAGCAGCCATCCTCGATGTGGATGAGCCCTTACTCGGCGTGATGGCCCTAGAAGGCCTTGGGCCTGGCGATGGACCTGGCGAGCGGCGAGCTAAGGCCCACGAGGGGCTTCCTAGCCCGGGCCTAGCGGGACGAAGGGGCCTGGCCCCACCAGTGGAGATGGAAGAGCCTTATGATGGCCTTGGCAAGGGGCATAGGTCCAGCGGCCGCCCATGGCCTCCCGGAGCTCCTCGCTTGCTATGGAGTCAAATACGCTTGATGCCCAGGGCGTTGCACGCTCGACAGCTAGAACGGGCTTCTCTCAGCCAGAGGTGGTGCCCCGGCCGGGACTTGAACCCGGGACCCCTGGCTCGAAAGGCCAGGATGCTTCCGGCCTACACCACCGGGGCCCCTTAGGGCGCGGGGGCGTGCTCGATTTAAGCCTTAACAGTCCGGCTGCTCGCGGCTCTCGCAACCCTTATCCTTTCCGGTCTGTAGGCGAGCGGGAGCGGGAGAGCATGGAGAGGCGCGTGGCTGTCGTGGGCGTGGGCTGGTCTGGCTTCGCACCTCAGACGGCCGACCTGTCCTACAAGGAGCTCATGTTCGAGGCCGCCACCCGGGCCTACGAGGACGCTGGCGTGGACCCGAGGCGCGATGTGGAGAGCTTCATCACCTGCGCGGAGGACTACTGGGAGGGCTTCTCCATCTTCGACGAGTTCGTGCCCGACCAGCTGGGGGCCGTGATGAAGCCCACCTGCACGGTCTCGGGCGATGGCCTCTACGGCCTGGCCATGGCCGTCATGCAGATCCAGTCCGGCCTCTTCGACGTGGTGGCCGTGGAAGCGCACAGCAAGGCCAGCGACATCCTGACCTACGAGGGCCTGCTGAGGTTCGCGCTCGACCCCATCTTCACGAGGCCGCTCGGCTGGCACCCATACGCCCTGGCGGGCCTTGAGATGGCCAGATACCTCTACGACACGGGCGCCCTGGAGGAGCACTGCGCCCTCGTGGTGGAGAAGAACAAGCGGAACGCGCTCGCCAACCCCCTGGCCTCCTACGGGGCCGCCATAACGGCCGAGGACGTGCTGGCTTCACGGCCCCTCTTCGAGCCCCTGAAGGAGTTGGACGTGGCCCCCCTGGCCGACGGCTGCGTTGTCATGGTGCTCGCGGCCGAGGAGGTGGCGCGGAAGCTCACGGACACGCCCGTCTGGGTGCTGGGCATGGGCTGGGCCTCGGAGAGCATCACGCCCGAGATACGTGATTGGTGCCGGACCGTGCACGTGGAGCTCGCGGCCAGCATGGCCTACGACATGGCCGGTATCACGAGCCCGGCCAAGGAGCTCGACCTGTTGGAGGTGGACGACCGCTTCTCCTACAAGGAGCTTCAGCATGTGGAGGCCCTCGGCGTTTGCACGTATGGTGAGGCCGCCCGCCTGCTGGAGGAGGGCTCTTTCGAGCGGGATGGCGAGCTGCCCGTGAACCCTTCCGGCGGCTGCCTGGGCGTGGGCAACCTGCTTGAGGCCACGGGCCTGCACAAGGCCCTGGAGGTCGTGCTCCAGCTCAGAGGGGAGGCTGGCAGGAGGCAGGTGCCGGATGCCGAGGTAGGGCTGGCCCAGGCTTGGCGTGGCCTCCCGACGGCCAGCAGCGCCGTGGTCATCTTTGGCGTGGAGAAGGAGGTGGGGAGGGCATGATGTCGGGCGTGAAGCGCAGGGTGGCCGTGGTGGGCGCTGGCATCACCATCTTCAGGCGACGCCTGAAGGAGACGGGCCGGGAGCTCTCCTTCTACGCGGCCAAGATGGCCTTGGAGACGGCCGGCGTCACGCTCCGCGATGTGGATGCCGTGGTCTGCGGCACCGCGCCCGACGCCTTTGATGGCGTCCACATGAAGGGCGAATACCTGCTGGACGGCATGGGAGGGCACAAGAAGCCCTTCGTGCGCGTTTACGTGGGCGGTGGGACGGGCGTCTTCACGCCCATAGCCGCCTGGTGGCACGTGGCCTCCGGGCACTTCGACATCGTGCTGGCCGTGGCGGAGGAGAAGATGAGCTCCTGCTACCCGCACCCGCAGAAGGCCTTCACGACCATCTTCGACCCCATCCTCACGCGCCCCCTGGGCGCCAACCTGGTCTGGATCTTCGCGCTTGAGATGCAGCGCTACATGCACGTGCACGGCGTGAAGAAGGAGCAGATAGCCACCATAGCCGTCAAGAACAAGCGGAACGCGCTCGACCACCCGTGCGCCCAGCTCGCGGCCAAGATCACGGTCCAGGACGTGCTGAACTCGGAGGTCATGGTGTGGCCCGTCCAGCGCCTGGACATCAGCCCGCCCAGCGATGGGGCGGCGGCCGTGGTCCTGGCGGCCGAGCACGTGGCCAAGCGCCTTACGGACGACCCGGTGTGGATAGAGGGCGTGGGCTGGTGCTTGGACAGCACCTACTGGACGAACAGGGACCTCTACTACCCGAAGTATGTGGA
>CAZPDR010000063.1:0-5302 GCA_964585495.1 uncultured Candidatus Bathyarchaeia archaeon | reverse complement strand
GCGAACACGAGGAGCGTGCCACCGCGCCTGAGGGCGGCTAGGCCAGCCTCGAAGGCCCTCGGCGAGGGGGCTGTTACGAAGACCACATCGGCCCCCAGGCCGTCCGTCTCGGCCTTAACGGCCTCGGCCAGGCTCTCCTCCCGCGCGTCCACCGCCAGATCGGCCCCAAGGGAGCGGGCAGCCCTCAGCCTGTAGGGCACTAGGTCTGAGACGGCCACCAGCGTGGCGCCGGCCAGCCTGCAGAGCAGGGCTATCATGAGGCCCGAGGGGCCAGCTCCCACGATGGCCACCCGGTCCTCTAAGCCCACGCGGGCCTTCCTCACGGCCCTCAGGCAGCAGGCGAGCGGCTCTATGAGCGTCCCCTCCACGAAGGATAGGCCATTAGGCAGCCTGAAGGTGTCTAAGCGCAGGTTGGGCTCCGGCACGCGGAAGAACTCGGCCATGCCTCCCGGGTCGAGGTGCGTTCGCCTGAACATGGGGCAGAGCGTGAACTGACCGCGCCTGCAAAAGCGGCACGTCATGCAGCTCACGTGGTGGTGGGCGAAGACGCGGTCGCCCTCGGAGAAGCCCTCGACCTCACGGCCGACCTCGACCACCACGCCCGTGGGCTCATGGCCTAGCACGAGCGGTGCCCGTGGGGCCAGATACCAGTCCATGAGGTCCGAGCCGCAGATGCCGCAGGCGCGGAGCTCCACCAGGATGTCCCTTGGCCCGGGCTCGGGCGCGGGCCGCTCCTCCACCCTTATGTCCCCCGGGCCGTGGTAGACGACCGCCTTCAGCCTACACCACCTTCCGGCCCTGTGGGGGCAGCTCACGTGGGCTTAAGAGCTGGCTCCCGCTGGCTTGTCCGTCTTGGCCAGGGCCCTCAGCCTCTCCACGCCCCCTATGGCCTCTATGTAGCGGGCCACGGCGGGTGGCACGAGCTCGCGCCATTCCTCGCCAGCCAGCATGCGGCGCCTGACCTCGGTGGCCGAGTAGGTCTCGCGCTCGTAGAAGGGTATGGGCCTTACCTCGAAGCCCGCCTCCTCGAAGAGGCGCCGCGTCAAGGGCTCGTTTGAGAAGACCACCTTGAACCTGGGGCAGTAGGAGAGCACGATGGGCACCCAGGCCACGTGCATGGGCGCGTCAGGCACGGGCACCAGCCAGTAGCGCTCCGGTGGCACGCCTGCCTCCGAGAGGGCGAGCCTGAGCATGACCATGCGCTCCCCGGCCGTGAAGGGGTTGTCGAGCTCGTGGCTGAGCTGGGCGCTGCCCACCACGACCACGAGCTCCTCGAACTCGGCCAGGATGTCCAACATGGCCTTCAGGTGGCCCTTGTGGGGCGGCTGGAAGCGCCCCACCATGCAGGCCCTCTCAGGCTCACGCCAGCCCCTCACCTCTCGCCCTCCCCCGGCAGGAAGCGGCCCTTGAGCTCTAAGAGGTGTTTGGCGAATTCACGGGCCCAGCCAGGGCGATCGGCCTGGGCCAGGAAGGCCGAGAAGAGGCGCCTTAAGTCCTCGACGCCCATCTTAAGCCCCCTGAGCTGCTCGTAGCCTCCTAGCTCCGCTAGTTGCTCCTCGAAGCTCTCCACGAGAACGGCCTCCTTGCCCAAGGGCTCCCTGAGCTCAAGCGATATGGCCCGCTCCACCACCCGAGCTAGGAGCTCCTCCACGAAGATCCTATCGGTGTCTGGGAGCTCCCTCAGCCACGGGAGGGCCTCCTGGGCGAGAGGATGGACCAGCTCATGTAACACTACGTGGAGCACGTGAGCAGAGGCTTCCCTGAGCTTCCCTGCCAGCTCAGGCGTCAGCCTCAGGTCGAAGAGCTCCAGCAGCCTTCCCAGGGCGACGTGCAAGCCTTTTGCCAGCCTCTCCGCGAGCTCGCTGGCTAAGGCGTCTAGGTCCATCGCGGCCATCTCGTGGGCCTGGGCAGCACGTCATCAAATTAAGGCTTCCCGTGGCCCCACGGCCCCAAACGCTAATTAGATCCCGTTCTCATGCTCACGCGAGCATGGCCGCGCGGAGGGAGCGCGAGATAATAGGCCGTGGCACCTGGCTGGACAAGCTGGCCAAGGACATCCTGGACCGGGAGGCAGCTCTAGGCCGGGAGCTGCCCGTCTTGAGGACCGAGATGGGCTTTGGCGCCTCGGGCATTCCTCACATCGGGAGCTTCAGCGATGCCGCCCGCGCTTACGCGGTGAAGCTGGCTCTTGAGGGCCTCTCGGGCAGGAGGGCCGAGATGGTAGCTTACGCGGACGACATGGACGGCCTGAGGGCCGTGCCCCTGGGCGTGCCAGGTGAGCTTGAGAAGTGGCTAGCGCACCCCGTCTGCCGCATACCTGACCCCTGGCGCTGCCACGAGAGCTTCGCGGAACACGTGGAGGCCCTGCTGATAGAGGCCATGGACGCCTGCGAGCTCGAATACCGCTTCATACCGGCCCGGGAGGCCTACGGGCGAGGCCTCCTGGTCGAGCAGATAGAGGCCATACTGACCCACGCGCCCCAGGTGGGCCGGATAGTGGCCGACACCACGGGCTCGGAGAAATACCTGGAGGCCCTGCCCTACTTCGCCATCTGCGAGGAGTGCGGGCGCATCTACACCACGCGGGCCTACGCCTTCGACCCCAAGACGGGCCGCGTGGCCTACCGGTGTGAGGGAGCTGACGTCAAGGGCCGCTGGCTTGAGGGCTGCGGGCACGAGGGCGAGGCCAGCATAAGGCGCGATGAGGGCAAGCTCGCCTGGGTAGCTGGCGAGTTCGCGGCCCGCTGGGCAGCCCTCCAGGTGTGCTTCGAGGCCTACGGGAAGGACATAGAGGCCTCTGTGCGCTCCAACGACCGCATCTGCCGGGAGGTGCTGGGCTTCGAGCCGCCCTACCACGTGCGCTACGAGCTCTTCCTGGACAAGTCGGGCCGCAAGATGTCCAAGTCCAAGGGGAACGTGCTCACGCCCCAACTATGGCTCAAGTATGGGCCACCTCAGAGCCTCATGCTCCTCATGCTGAAGCGCTTCGTGGGCGCCCGCCGCGTGGACATCACGGACGTGCCCCGCTACACGGACGAGCTGGACAGGCTGGAGCAGGTATACTTCGGCCTCCTGGAGGTCGAGGACGAGCTGGAGAGGGCGAAGCTCAGGGGCCTCTACGAGTATGTGTGGCTCCTCAGGCCACCGCGCGAGCCCACGGGCGTTTACGTGCCCTATAACCTCCTGGCCTACCTGGCCTCCGTGGCGCCAGAGGGCTCGGAGGAGGAATACGTGCTCTCCTGCCTCCGCGCCTACGGGCTCCTGAGGAAGGGGCAGCCCGTGCCAGAGCGCCTGCTGCAGAAGGTGCGCTACGCCATCAGGTGGGCTCGCGACTTCGGCGTCCAGGCCGTGGAGCGCGAGGCCGTGCGCGTGGAGATGTCAGAGGCGGAGAGGAAGGCCGTCCTGGCCTTGGCCGACTTCCTCAGCGCTGAGCGGCCAGGTGAGGAGGTGCAGAACGCCATCTTCGAGATAGCCCGCGCCCACGGCCTCAAGCCGCCCGGGTTCTTCAGGCTCCTCTACACCATACTGCTAGGCATGCCGAGGGGGCCGAGGCTGGGGCCCTACATAGCCCGGGTGGGCTGTGGGCGCGTGGCCGAGGTGCTGAGGAGGGCTGCCAGCCGGGCTTCCTAGCCATGTCCCTGAGCTCATCTAGCTTGACCTCATAAGCACCCTCAAAGGCGGGGTCAAGCGCTCGGCTTCAACCTGCCCTCGCCTTCAGAGGCCCCCTCCTCTTCCTCGGCCGTTCCCTCCAGAGCCTCACGGGCCCTCACCTTCTCAAGCAGGTGCTTCACGCTCGGCACGGGCTTGCCAGCCAGCCTGGCCGAGAACTCGGCTATCCTCGGCAGGTAGCGGGCGAACACGCCGAAGCGCTTGACGGCCTTCTTGGCGCGCTCCTTCCGGGCCAGGTAGGCCTGGAGCTTCCTAGCCACCTCCCTTATGGCCTGGGTGATCTCGCGCCTCACCTCCGGCCGGTCCGCTATGAACTCCTTCCCGACCGTCTTGTAGGGCACGCGGGTGGAGCAGATGTGGACCACGATGGCCACGGGCATGTCGGGCGAGACGCGGTAGTGGCGCCAGTTTATCTCGTCGATTATCTTGCGCGAGACATCGCTGCCCTCGTCGTAGAGGAGCGGGATGCGGTTCGCGAAGCGGTAGAGCGTGATCTTCCCCCTGGCCGGCGGCACCTGGCCGCCATAGGCTATGGCCACCTCCACGATGAACGGGTGCCCACCGTAGGAGGCTGGCTTCCTCTGGCACACGGCCACGAACTCGGGCTTGAGCTCCTTCCTCACGCCAGCCTCAAGGAGCTCCGGCCCTAGGGGCGAGAGGCAGGAGGCATCGGGGGCTATGAAGCCGTTGAACTCCCTCATCGCCCTCACGAGCTGGACCACCTCCTCAGGCCCCAGGCTCCTCGGGTCCCTCTCCGGCTCGAAGCCAGCGAACTCCAGGAACCTCCTGGCCGTCTTAGGCCCCACGCGTTGGAAGTGCTTGACCAGGAAGCCGAGGAGCGTCTCCTGGTCCGTGTCGGCCAGCATGCGTCTCACGAGCTCCACGTCCACGCCCCTCGGGTGCGGCTTGGCCTCCTTGGGCGGTGGCGGCATCTCGGTCGTGGCCCTCACGAAGCGGTAGAGGCGCCCCCTCGGGTCCACGAACGTGATGTTCGCGTAGGGGTTCACGAGCGCTGTCTGCCTCAGGTATTCTATGACCTTGGGCGCTGCCTTGCTGTAGTCGCCCTCAAGGCAGAACTCCACCACCGTGCCGTGCCAGCCATCGCCATTAGGCTCCACGTGCTCCTCCAGCACGATGGGCTTGTTGGCCTTGATGTCTATCATGAGCTTATACACGTGCACCTCCCGGCCGCCCGTGCTGGACATGACCAACACGGGCTTGTGCGTGGTTATCTGCCCGTAGAGGATGGCCATGGCGCCCCCAAGGCCGAACATCCCGCGCGATTGCATGAGCCTATACTTGGAGCCATAGAGCACCTGCCCAAAGGCCTTGGGAATGTGCTTCCCGGGCACGCCGGAGCCGTTGTCCTCTATGCGGAGCCTGTAAACGGATGCCTCATCCCGCTTCTCCTCCAGCTTCAGGCGAAGGTAGATGTCAGGCAGGATGCCGCCGGCCTCGCAGGCATCTAGGGCGTTCTCCACCAGCTCCCTTATGGCCGAGAAGAGCGCCCTGGCGGGGTTGGAGAAGCCAGCTATGTCCCTGTAGCGGTAGAAGAAGTCGGCCGGGCTTATCTCCTCGAACCTCGCGCGAGCAGCAGGCATCACCGCCAGCCCCCGGGCAGGGGTCGGCTGGG
>CAZPDR010000062.1:0-5349 GCA_964585495.1 uncultured Candidatus Bathyarchaeia archaeon | reverse complement strand
TCTTCACGGCCAGCATCGTGGGCGGCTTCTACAGCATCTACGGGGCCATCCTGGGCGGTGCCATCGCCGGCCTCTCGGAATACCTGATCACGTATGCCATCTCCCTGGCCGTGGGGCCCTGGTTCCTGGGCTACAGAATCACCATACCGCTCATCATGCTCGCCATCACGCTCCTCTTCGCGCCCGAGGGCCTCACGGGCATCGAGTGGTCGAGGGTGCTCGGGCAGCTCAGGGCCAGGCTGGCTGGCCTGAGCTCGTGGGTGGCAGCTCGCCTGACGGGGGTGGTGGGCAGGTGATACCGCCCGTCTTCCTGTTCGTGCTGGACACGGTGGCCGTCATCTCCATCTACCTCATCGCCACCCTCAGCCTCAACATCCAATACGGCTACACGGGCATCGCCGACTTCGGCAAGTCGGCTGGCGTGGCCGTGGGCGCCTACGTGGTGGGCGCCATCCCGGGCCGCCTCCTGGCCGCCCTCTTGGCCGTGGAGGGGGACTACATCTGGGACAACACGCCCGTGGTCTCCGCCATCAACGGGGTCCTGAGCTCTGACGTGGCCCTCTCCCTGGGCACCTTGGTCCTCGCCCTCCTCCTAGCAGCTGGCTTTGGCGCGGCCTTCGGCTTCTTGGCCTCCTACCCGGTCGCGAGGCTGAAGGGCGAATACCTGGCCATCTTCATGTTGGCCGTGTCGGAGGCCATGAGATACATCTTCCACTGCTACACGCCAGCCATAGGAGGGCCCTACGGCGTGCTGACGCCGGATCCCTTCGGCTTCCTGGGGGCCTACAGGATCGCGGGGGCCGCCATCATCATAACAGGCATCTCCCTGGCCCTCTTCTACTACGCGGAGCGCCTGGCTAGGTCGCCTCTGGGCCGCACGCTGAGGGCCATCAGGGACTGCGACATCGCCGCCGAGGTGCTGGGCAAGGACGTGGCGAGCTACAGGACGAAGATCATGGTGCTGAGCTCCGCCATGGCCGCCGTGGCAGGTGCCCTCTACGCCTTCTACATCACCTACGTGTCCGCCATAGCCTACGACAGGATTACCTGGACCTTCTGGCCCTGGACCATCCTCATCATAGGCGGCATGGCGAACAACGTGGGCGTCATGGTGGGCACCATAGCCTTCATCGTGCTGAAGCGCCTCATCATCATCTTCAAGCGCCCCCTTGAGCCCTTCCTGCCCTTCGACGTGGTCTGGCTGGAGTATATCCTGCTGGGCCTGTTGCTCATCCTCATGCTCATGTTCAAGCCCGAGGGCCTGCTGCCGGAGAAGCCCACGAGGACCATAGACCTCAGCAAGTATGAGGCCCGCCTCAGGCGCCGACAGGGCTGAAAGCCATGCGCCTGGAGCTCCCGGCCAGGCCTGGCAGGAACCTGTTTTCCTCCTTGAGGGAGGCTGGCTATTACTTCCCCTCCAGCTGCGGTGGCCGCGGCCTCTGCGGCCGCTGCAGGGTGAAGGTGCTGGAGGGCGCGGAATTGCTCTCGCCCCCCTCGGCTGCTGAGGAACGCCTCCTCACGCCAGAGGAGCTCTCGGAAGGCTGGCGGCTTGCCTGCCAGGCCAGTGTGGTCAAGGAAGGGCGCTTCCTGCTGGAACTCCCCAAGCCCGAGCACCAGCTCATGCTTGAGGGCCTGGAGAGGCCCGTCCCCCTGCGCCCTCCCGTGGCCAAGGCGAGCGTTAGGCTGGCGAGGCCGAGCCTAGAGGACCTCAGGCCCGATGCGGAGAGGCTGCTCCAGGCCGTGGGCGCCACGAGGGCCGACATGACCGTCCTCAGGGGGCTGCCCGACCTGCTGAGGTCGGGCCGGGAACTCCACGTGGTCGTGAGGCAGGGCGAGGTTCTGGCCGTGAGGGCGGAGGACCTCCCCCTCCTCGGCCTGGCCGTGGACATAGGCACCACCAAGCTCGCGGCCTACCTCGTGGACCTAGAGACAGGCAGCCTCCTAGCGACGGCAGGGCACGTGAACCCCCAGATAGCGTATGGGGAGGACATCATGTCCCGCATCACCTTCGCCATGAGGGAGCCGGGGGGTGCCCGCGTCCTCCAGGAGGTGCTCGTGAAGGGCCTGAACGAGCTGGTGGAGGAGGCCTGCCAGCTGGCGAGAGCAGAGCGCTCCGATGTGCAGGAGGTGGTGTGCGTCGGGAACACGGTCATGCACCACACCCTGCTGGGCATCTCCCTGGCCGGCCTGGGCGTCTCGCCCTTCACGCCCGCGATCGCTGCTCCTCTTGAGGTGAAGGCCCGCGAGCTGGGCCTCAAGGTGGGCGAGGGAGCCTACATCTACCTGCCTCCCCCCATAGCTGGCTTCGTGGGCTCAGATGCCCTGGCGGACGCCATCTCAAGCGGCCTCCACGAGGCGGACGAGACCGCCATGCTCATAGACATAGGCACGAACACGGAGGTCATCCTGGCCCACGAGGGGGAGCTCTGGGCCTGCTCCTGCGCCTCCGGCCCTGCCTTCGAGGGCTGGAGGATAACGTGCGGCACCCGTGCCGTCCGGGGGGCCATAGACAGCGTGCGCCTCGATGAGCGGACGGGCGAGGTGGTCTTCACCACCGTGGGCGGCGAGAAGCCCGTGGGCATCTGTGGCTCGGGCCTCATAGATGCCTTGGCGGAGCTCTACCGGGCTGGCATCCTAGACCGGACGGGGCGCATGATCAAGCGCCCGGGCCTGAGGAGGCTGAGGAAGGGGCCTGACGGGGTGCTTGAGTTCGTCCTAGCCTGGCGCGAGGAGGCGGCCACGGACCACGATGTGGTGATCACGCAGAAGGACGTGAGAGAGCTCCAGCTCGCGAAGGCAGCCATAAGGACCGGGGCCGAGATCCTCTTGGCCAGGGCTGGCCTCTCGGCCGAGGACCTTGACGTGCTCTACCTGGCTGGCGCCTTCGGCTCGTCCCTGAACGTGGCCAGCGCGAAGGCCATAGGCCTCTGCCCGGACGTGCCCGAGGAGCGCATAAGGTTCATAGGGAATGCCGCTGGCGCTGGGGCCAGGATGCTGCTCAAGGACGTAGAGCTCAGGAGGGAGGCCGAGGAGCTGGCCAGGCGTGTTAGGTTCGTGGAGCTGGCCGTGGAGCCGGATTTCAAAGAAAAGTTCTTGGAGGCGCTGGCCTTCCCGGCCTCCTGACCATCACGCTATTTTGAAGAGTGGGTGCTCCCTTCCGACAGCTATGCCCTCCTCCCTGAGCACGAAGGCCTGAGCGGCATCTACCATGGCCACGGCTGGGAAGATATACCTGGCAGCCCCTATGGGGCCGTAGAGCACGAAGTCAGCGCCCACGGCCACGGCCATGACGGTGGCGCTGGCCATGCAGGGCTTCTTCGCCTCCTTCCCCATCTTCGTCCTCAGGCCGCGCCAGGTGTCTATGGCGTTATGGGGCGAGCAGCCCACGGGCAGCCCCAGCTCGTCCTTGAGCTGGAAGAGCGCCTTGCAGGCCATGCCGAGGCTGGGGATGTCCATGACGCACGTATCTATAAGGGGCTTCTCCACGCCGTGCTGCTCCGCCACGGTCAGGAGCTCCTTGATGGCCTTAATGCGGCCAGCCGTGGTGAAATCGCGCATGTTCAGGGCCAGGAGGATGGCGCACTTAAGGCCCGTCTCCCGGATCTTGGCTACCTCGGCCTGTGAGAAGCCCGGCGAGAGGGAGTTGTAGATCAGCCTGTCGAGCAGGCCCACCTCGGCCGCGTGCTCTAGGCCAGCGATCCTCACGGGGGCGGTGGTGCCATCTATGAGTATTGGCCTGTCCGTGTGCTCGGCCACGAAGTCCAGATACCTGACCATGGCCTCTGGGCTGGAGGCCATGACATCTACCATGCAGGGGTTGCCCGTCCTGTCCGAGAACTCCTCCTGGAGGTTGATGAGCTCCTCGGCCTTCTGCTCGTCGAACTCGCCCTTCTCCGGGTCCCTCACGATCTTGTGGCCGTGGTAGAAGATGGTGCCAGCCAGCACGGTGGGGTTCTTGCCCGGTGGCCCGCCGATCCTGATGCCCGCGACCTCCACTTCCCTCAGCTCGCTCTTGAACCTGAACATGGCTCAGGCTGGCGCGGCTGAGGAGGCTTTAAAAGGATTGCGAGAGGCCTGGCGCCCCACGCTGGTGCAGGCTAGAGCTGGCCCCGGGAGGAACAGGGCCCCCTCGCCCGCTCACTCCTCCTTGCGCGATAGATACCACTTCAGGTATTCCCTGTATTTGCGCTCCTTCTCCTCTTCCTCAAGCACGCTGCCCATCATGGCCTGCCGGAGCTCCTCGGCTATCTTCCTCCGCGCCTCGGCCAGCTCCTCGCGCGTGAAGACATGACCACAGCTCTGGCAGGTGTAGGTCTTCGTGTCCCTATCATATATGAGGATGCCGCCGCACTCGGGGCAGCCGCTAGGGCCTCTGGGGCGCCCACCACGCGCACGCCAAGGCCTCATTCTGCCCAGGCGGTGCAGCCGCTTCTTTTAAGCCTTAAGCCCCTAGGCTGGCAGCAGGTAGCCCAGCCTCTTCTGCACGACCTCCTGGCCCCTGGCCAGGCTCTTGGCCGCGAGCTCGCGGGTCAGCTGGGCGGTGGAGGTCAGCTTCTCCAGGGCCTTGTTCCAGGCGCCGGAGGTAACGGGCTCGTGCCTTATGTGCGTCCTCACGAGCTCCAGGGCGCCCTCGACCGGGCAGATGAGCTTGCAGGCGCCACAGTAGACGCACGTGAGCTCGTTCACCCTGACCTTGCCGTCATCGCCCACGTAGAGCGTGCCGGGCACGGGGCAGACCTCCACGCAATCGCGGCAGCCCTCCGGGCACATCTCCGTGTTTATCCTTATGGAGCCGTGGATGACCTTCACGGCCCTTATCGCGCCCTCCGGGCACTTCAGCTCGCAGAGGCGGCAGCCTGGGCAGCCCTCCAGATCCACGTCCACCTGCACCTTCAGTTCCCCGGGCCTAGGGTGTTCCTTGGCCTCCTCGGGCGTTAGCTCGCGGCCATCTGGCCCCAGGACGCGCACCTTGATGAGGCCGAAGGGGCATGCCTCCTCGCACTCCACGCAGCCCGGAGGGCACTTGCTCACGTCCACCTCCACCTCGCGCAGGAGCCTCGGGAAGCTCTCCGACTCCACGACCGGGATGATGAGCTCGCCGTCCTTGCTCACCCTGATGGCCCCGAAGGGGCAGATGCAATTGCAGATACCGCAGAACTGGCACTTCTGCTCGTCCACATCTATGCTAGCCTTCCTCGGGCCAGCCTCCTCGGGCCACTTCTCCTTCTCCGGCACGGTGATGGTGATGGCCTCGCGGGGGCAGATGAGGGAGCAGAGCTCGCAGACCACGCAGCGCTCGCGGTCTAGCTCAAGCCTGTGCTTGTGCACGTGGAGGCGCCTCTCTATCAC
>CAZPDR010000061.1:0-5412 GCA_964585495.1 uncultured Candidatus Bathyarchaeia archaeon | reverse complement strand
GCTTAATATCGGTGCGTGCCCGCCTTTCGGCCGGGAGATGCCTGCCGATTGGGCCGAGCTCTACGAGGGCCTGAGGGCTAAGCTGGGCCTCCGCGAGAAGCACATCATGGACCTCAGGCCCGAGAGGCGCGAGCTCTTCATAGAGGCCACGGAGGCCCTGAGGGAGCGCTTCGTCCTCCGCGTGGTGAGCGGGGCCGAGCTGGAGGAGGCCAGGGCATGGATAAGGGAGCTTGAGGCCTGTGCTGAGCGCCTGAGGGAGCTCCTGGGCGTGAGCGGCATCTCCTACACGCGGGAGCTGGGCAGCTTCCTGGCCGACCCGCTGGCGCACCTCAAGAAGAAGATATTCACCTACACCTTCGACCTCCTGGCGGGCAAGCTCGATTTAGAGCGCTTTGAGAGGAAGGCAGCTGCGGCCATAAGGACATCGCTCAGGACTAACATGCGCTCCATCTACCAGACGTGGGTCTTCCTAAAGCTCTTGGAGCTCCTGGCGGCCAGCAGGCCCTTGCGCCTCATCTACCCAGAGCACGGCCTCCTCTACGTGGAGCGCAGCGGGCGCCAGAGGACGGGCTCTATCCCGCCGAACTGCGTGGTGGGCTGTGCTGGCCGCGGCGCCCTCAGCTTCTTCCTGGAGGTGCCGCGCCCGATAGCCTGGGAGGATGGCACGGACCTGGCCCGGGTGTGGAAGTTCTACGTGGCCCTCAGGCCGGACATGATGGTCTACGGGGGCGTGGTCATGGACATAGCCCAGCCGAGCGCTGACCCGCCCGTGAGGAGGCCGGATTTCATAGTGGAGTGCAAGGAGCTGTCCGATTGGTATGAGCGCGTCAGGGACCTGAGGGGGCAGCTCTCAAGGCCCCTCTCGGCAGAGGAATGGCGAGCGCTATGGCTGAAGGGCCTCTGGGATGGGCTTGCAGCAGCCATGGGCGTGGGGAAGCGCGAGGTGGTGCGCATGCTGAGGGAGGAGCGCTCCGTGAGGCTGAGGGAGCCCCAGCTCGTCAGGCTCTACAGGAGCGTCTACCGGCCCGACCGCATGGCGCTGGTCTCCCGGGCCCCCGTGCCCAGCGAGGTGCGAGAGGAGCTGGAGGCGTCCGGCATCACGGTCCTAGATGGCGTGGGCTTCAGGGGCGAGAAGCTTGAGCCGCTCGTGGAGGAACTCCTCTCGGCCGCGAGGGGGTGGCGCGGGAGCTCCGACCTCCTGAGCCAGGTGGCGGGCATGCTGGGCCTCAGGCGCTACGACAGGCAGGCGCTTGAGGAGGCCATCTTGGGGCTGGTCCGCGAGCACAAGGAAGACCTGCTGGCGAGGCTCCGGGCCGAGAGCGGGTGAGCTGGCGTGAGCTTTATCCGCCCCCGGGGCCTAATTCGCGCGGGATGATGAGATACCCCGGGCCGGAGCGGTGATGGCGTGTGTCCTCCTCTGACCCCCTTGCTGACCTCTGAACCGCACGTTAATGCCTATATCTGGCTGCGCTCCCGCCTTCAGCGGGCCTTAGGGCCGTGATGAGGCTTGACGGCCCTGAGGCGTGATGATTTTCGTCCCTCCTGAGCCGGTATCCGTGGCGAAAAGCGTATATATAATTAGGCCCGCCTAACGTGGGCCATGAGCGGTGAGCGAGCACAAGAGGCCAGGGAGGAGCGCCTGAAGCGGCTTGAGGAGGAAATTCAGCGCCTGAAGGCCAAGATGGCCCGGGTGAAGCACAAGCTGGCCGTCATAAGCGGGAAGGGGGGCGTGGGCAAGACCACGGTGGCCGTGAACTTGGCCGTGGCCTTGGCCATGCGCGGCCGTGAGGTGGGCATCCTGGACGCGGACATAAGCGGCCCCTGCGTGCCCAAGATGCTGGGCCTGAGCGGCTCGCGCCTGGTGGCTGGCCCGCCCGGCATCTTCCCCGTGGTCGGCCCGCTGGGCGTGCGCGTGGTCTCCATGGACTTCCTCCTCCCGAGCGAGGACACGCCCGTGATATGGCGTGGGCCGCTGAAGGCCGCTGCCATCAGGCAGTTCTTGGCCGACATCGTGTGGGGGCCGCTGGACTACCTCATCGTGGACCTCCCGCCCGGCACGGGCGATGAGCCGCTCACCATCATGCAGTTCCTGCCCGACATGGATGGCGCCATCATAGTTACCATACCCTCCGAGGTCTCGCAGGTGGTGGTGAAGAAGGCCGTGAACTTCGCCAGGAAGCTCGGCATACCGGTGGTGGGCGTGATAGAGAACATGAGCGGCTTCGTCTGCCCGAAGTGCGGCACCTACGTGCCCATCTTCCGCGAGGGCGGTGGCGAGCGCATGGCCAGGCAGATGGGCGTGCCCTTCCTAGGCCGCGTGCCCCTGGACCCGCGCGTCTGCGAGGCCTCCGACACGGGCGAGCCCTTCATAGTGAAGCACAAGGACACGCCAGCCGCCAAGGCCTTCCTTGAGATAGCTGAGAGGATAGAGGCCTTCTGCGAGGGCAAGCTGCCAGAGGAAGCGAGCGGGAGCGGTGAGGAGGCATGAGCCAGCCTGCCGCCAGCTCGGTCCGCGTTTACCTGCTCCAGGACGACTACGCGCGCAAGAGGGGCTTCCTGGGCCAGCACGGCTTCGCGGCCCTGGTGGAGGCAGAGGGACCGGGAGGCACCTCCCGCGTCCTGGTGGACACGGGCCAGGAGGCCAGCACGGTGCTCGCGAACGCTGAGCGGCTGGGCGTGGATCTGGGGCGCGTGGACGCCATCCTCATCACGCACGGCCACTACGACCACAACGGGGGTCTCCTGGGCATCCTGGACCAGGTGGGCGCTGAGGGCAAGCTGGTGCTCATGCACCCTGACGCGCTTAAGCCGAAGTTCGCCATCAAGCCCCGCTTCCGCTTCGTGGGCACACCGGGCCTGACGGCAGGGGCGCTTGAGGGTCGTGGTGCCGTGCTCCTCCTGAGCAGAGAGCCTGTGGAGCTCGCTCCCTTCCTTAGGACGACGGGTGAGGTGCCGAGGCGGACGCCCTTCGAGCACGTGGAAGGCTTCCTCACGCTCGGCCCGGATGGCGTGGGCTTGGTGGAGGATAAGCTGCTCGACGACCAAGCGCTCGTGGTGAGGCACCGCGATGGGCTGGTGGTCATCACGGGCTGCGCCCACTCAGGCGTGGTGAACACGCTCCTACACGCCCGCGAGCTCTTGGGGGAGGAGCGTATCCTGGCCGTCCTGGGCGGCTTCCACCTTGAGGGCGCGAGTGATGAGCGCCTGAGGGCCACGGTGAGGGAGCTCCAGCGCCTTGAGCCAGAGCGCGTGTATGCCTGCCACTGCACGGGCCTGAAGGCTTTCTGCCAGCTCATGGCAGCCTTCGGGCCTAGGTTCAGGCGCCTCGGCTCGGGCGATGTGGTGGAGCTTTGAGCCTTATTGGCCGCGAGCTGCCAGGGGCACACGGGATGGAGAAGACCTGCCTGAGGGTGCGGAGGGAGGAGGCCGAGAGGGCCAGGGAGCTCCTGAGGCGAGCAGGTCTTTTGGACCGCTCTTTCGAGCCCGCCCGGTCTGGCGATTTCGTCCTCTTCCCCCTCGCCCGAGAGCCAGGTGCCAGCGAGATGGCCGAGCTCAGGAGGAACCTCAGCTACGCGGAGCTCACCGTGGCGGACGTGAGGGAAAGGGAGGCGAAACGCCCTCCCTCGCTCAAGGAGCTCCTGGCCCGCTCCCTCCCGCCTGAGCTGGCCGGGAGAGCCCCTCGGGCCTTTGACGTGGTGGGCGACATAGCCATCGTGGAGGTGCCGCCTGAGCTCTGGCCCCACAGGCGGGCGGTGGGCGAGGCCATCATGGCCGTCCACAAGCGCGTGAGGCTCGTGCTGGCGAAGGGAGGGCCTGTGGCAGGCACCTTCCGCGTGAGGCAGCTCGTCCCCATAGCTGGCTCGGGCCCCACTGAGACCACGCACCGCGAGCACGGCTGCACCTTCAGGCTCGACGTGGCCCGCGTTTACTTCTCGCCCCGCCTCTCCTACGAGCACGCCCGAGTGGCCTCCCAGGCCCGGGAGGGCGAAATCCTGGTGGACATGTTCGCTGGCGTGGGCCCCTTCTCCATCCTGGCCGCCAAGAAAGCGCCCGGCCTCCTGGCCTACGCCATGGACATCAACCCCGTGGCGGTCCACTACCTGGCCCTGAACGTGAGGGCGAACAAGGTGCTCGGGAGCGTGGTGCCCGTGCTGGCGGACGCCGGGAAGGCCATCAGGAGCGCCCTCCGCGGCGTGGCCAACAGGGTGGTGATGAACTTGCCCGAGAGGGCGCACGAGTTCCTGGGTGCTGCCTGCGAGGCCCTGAGGCCGGAGGGTGGCGTGGTGCACTTCTACACCTTCGCGAGCGCACCCAGGCCAGAGGAGGAAGCCATCAGCGTCCTCAGGGCTGGCGTGGAAGAGGCTGGCCGCGAGCTGGAGCGCGTCTTGGCCGTGAGGCGCGTGAGGGAGGTAGCTCCCTATCGCTGGCAGGTGGTCGTGGACGCCCTCATCGCGTAGGAGAACCTGCTTAAATCAGCGGCTATGTAGTGGTCCCCGTGGAGGGCATGCCTGTGAAGCTCGCGGCCATCTACCTGCCCAAGGAGCTCATGGAGGGGGCCAGGCGCAGGGGTCTCGATTTAGAGACGGCCAAGCGGGCCATCAAAGCCTAGGACACCTCTAGCCTCACCAGCACCTCCACGCCCGGGTCCCTCAGGGCCTCCACGAGCTCCCTGGGCAGGTCCCTGGCCGCCTTATCGGCCCTTATGGCCACGGTGCGCCCGCACACGAAATCGCTCTTCCTCACCACCAGGTCGGTCGGGTGCTCGAACGTGAGGCCCGGGTGCCCTCTGGCCCGGATGACGGCCCTCAGGCCGCGCGCTGGCACCTCTATGGTGATGGTGATGCGCGCGTCAGCCCGCCTGGCGGCGCGCTTGAAGGCCTCGCTCAGGTCGCGGGCGCCCTTATCGGCCCCAACGGCCACGATGCAGTCGCCCCTGGGCGTGAGGTGCTCCTCGCGCGTGATTTCGAGTGTGGTGGGGTGAGTGGCCCTCACATTAGGGTGCCCTCGGGCGCGGACCACCTCCACGGCCCGAGCGCGGGCTCGGCCCTGGCGCGTCAAGGCCACCAGCCGCTCAGGATATTAATCGGGCCGTAATAAAGCAGGGGCAGGTGGGAGGCTTGCGTGAGGAGGAGCTGGAGCGAAGGTGGCAGGAGCTCATCTCGCGCCTCATGGCCGAGGGCTTCCTGCGCTCGGAGCCCGTCATCAAGGCCATGAGGAAGGTGCCGCGCTACAAGTTCCTGCCCGACCGCCTGAAGCCCCACGCCCACGTGGACACGCCCCTCCCCATCGGCTACGGCCAGACCGTGTCCGCGCCACACGGCCCAGCGGGCTCGGGCTCCTTCGGGCCTCACGGGCCTGCTGGGCCGGGCGAGACATGGTGGCCATCATGAACGAGGCCCTTGAGCTGGCCCC
>CAZPDR010000060.1:0-5430 GCA_964585495.1 uncultured Candidatus Bathyarchaeia archaeon | reverse complement strand
ATAGTGGAGCTCTGGTCGGCCGAGAGGCCCTTCGACCTGAGGGGGCTGAGGGACCGCATAGCCCGTGCCTTCGGGGGCTACGAGCACGTGAAGCTCCTGGAGGACGAGCGCGTGATAATAGTGGCCGGGAGGGTGAAGGTGAGCAAGGAGGGCGTGGAGGGCACCGGCCCGCTGGCCGAGCGGGTGAGGCGCATCTACGAGGAGTTCGTGAAGGATTGGAAGGCCAAGCAGGAGAAAGAGAAGAAGTAGCGGGCTGGCCTCCCTCGCCTGTCGTGCCGCCCGGCCCCAGTTAGACTATGCCTTCCCTCCGCCCCCTCAGCAGGCCCTCCGTTATCTCGGCCGCCTGCTCCAGGCGCGTGAGGTCTATGTCCATGTCCAGGAAGCGCGAGACCACCTTCAGGACCTCAGCGGCCGCCCTGGCGTCCGGGTAGATGCCCGGCGTCTCGGCCAGGAAGCAGACCCCCCTCATGCCCATGAGCTCCCCCAGGCCCAGGAGCAGGCCAGCAGCGCCGTAGATGTTGCCCACCACCACGCCATCGCAGAGCTCCCGGGCCTGGGCCAGGAGCTCCTCGTCCGTGGCAGCACAATACACCTTCGGGCGCCCCACCACCCGGTCGCGCTTGTAGCCGCCCATGGTGAGCACCAGCTCGCAGCCGCACCGCTTGGCCAGCTCCAGCACCCTCCAGCAGAGCTCATACTGCCCCTTGTTCGTGTGGGCCTGCGTGTTCCCGTAGAGGATGATGTAGCGGCCAGCGCAGTGGTAGAGCTCGTTGATGGGGGAGCGGATGCCGCCGTCCTCCACGGTCAGGGCGAAGTCCTGGAAGGAGGAGGACGTGATCAGGGCGAAGCGCCTCGCCTTCAGCTCCCTTATGATGTGGAGGGCAGCGATGTTGGCCACGAAGCCTATGCCCGGCAGGCCCTCTATGAGGACGCCCTCCTCCACCCTCGGCTCCTCAAGCAACCGCATGAGGCAGGTCAAGCGCGCCCGACCCGGGTAGGCAGGTCGGGCGCCGGGTGATAAGGCTTCTGGCCGCGGCAGAAGGCTTAAGGCATGAGGATGCGAGTGGGGCCAGGTGCATGGTCTTGAGCACGGTGGAGCTGAAGGAGCGCGTGCTGAAGCGCCTGAGGGCCGAGGCCGAGGGAGTAGTAAAGCTCTGCTCGGACCTGGTGAAGGTGCCGAGCGAGAACCCGCCGGGCGACATGACGGAGATGGCGGGCTTAATACGCGATTGGCTGGCCGAGCAGGGCCTGAGGGCCGAGGCACACGAGCCCAAGAAGGGCGCCATCAACCTCATCGTGCGCGTGGGTGATGCCGAGGAACCCTGCCTGGCCCTGGGCGGCCACATGGACGTGGTGCCCGCTGGCGATAGGGAGCGCTGGTCCGTGGACCCCTACTCGGGCGAGATCAGGGATGGCCGCGTCTGGGGCCGTGGGGCCACGGACATGAAGGGAGGCCTAGCGTGCCTCATGTTCGCCCTGGCGGCCATAGCGCGCGAGGTAGAGCACCTGCCCGGCACGCTCCTCCTGGCCATCACGCCAGATGAGGAGACGGGCGGCCAGCACGGCGCGAGGTGGCTGGTGGAGCAGGGCCTCCTGCGCGGGGATGCGTGCCTCATGGCCGAGCCATCCACCATCCACGCCAGCGTGGTGGCCGAGAAGGGCATCTGCTGGCTCAAGGTGAGGGCGCCCGGCAGGCCAGCCCACGGCAGCCTCCCCATGCTCGGCGAGAACGCCATCGAGAAGGCCGCGAGGGCCATGGAGGTGCTCAAGGGCCTTGAGGACTTGGAGGTCCAGGTGCCCGAGGAGCTCGCGGCCGTGGTCGAGAGTTCCAGGGAACTATTCAAATCGCTTGCCCCCTCCCTGGCCCAGGAGCTAGGCCTCCCGCCCGCGAAGGCCGAGGGCATCACGAGGGCGCTGGACCACATCACCGTGAACTTCGGCATCATCAGGGGCGGCACGAAGGTGAACGTGGTGCCCGAGGCCTGCGAGCTGGACGTGGACGTGCGCGTCCCGCCGGGCTTCAAGCCCGAGGAGGTGCTGGCCTGGGTCAGGAGCAGGCTGGCTGAGGCCGGCCTAGGCGATGTGTCCTGCGAGGTGGTCCACTCCTCCGAGCCCAACTACACGCCGCCCAGCTCCCGCATCTTCGGCCTGCTGAAGGCGAACGCCAGGGAGATAGCCGGCCTCGACATAAGGCCCATCATCATAACGGGTGGCACGGACGCCCGCTTCCTGCGCTGGAGGGGGGTGCCCACCATCCACTACGGCCCGGGCGTGCTCCACAAGGCCCACGCCTACGACGAGTTCGTGGAGGTGCGGGACCTCAAGGTGGCCACGCTCGTGTTGGCGGGCACCATGCTGGACTTCATCTTCGGCCGGCAGGTCCAGCCTTAAGTAGGCGGATGGGTGTGAAGGGAGCGAGCCCATGTGCTTCGAGGTGAAAGAGCGCGATCTCCTGGGCCGGATAGGCGTGGTGGAGACGAAGAGCGGGAGCTTCGAGACGCCAGCCCTCCTGCCCGTGGTGAACCCGGCCATCCAGGTCGTGAGCCCCCGGGAGCTCCACGAGCGCCTCGGCTTCGAGGCCATCATCACGAACGCCTACATCATCATGAAGCACTTCGGCCAGGAGGCCGTCGAGAAGGGCATTCACGCGCTCCTGGGCTTCCCGGGCGTGGTGGCGACGGACTCGGGCGCCTACCAGCTCCTCGTGTATGGGCGCGTGGACGTGGGGCCGGAGGAGGTGGTGGCCTACCAAGAGGGCATGGGCTCCGACATCGCGACCATCTTGGACGTGCCCACGGGCTGGACGGACTCGCGGGAGGAAGCGCTCAGGACGGTGCTTGAGACGGCGAGGAGGGGCAGGGAGCTCTGGTCCCTGAGGAGGCGCGAGGACGTGCTCTGGGTGGGCCCCGTCCAGGGCGGCCGCTTCACGGACCTCGTGGCCCGCTCGGCCGAGCTCATGGGCGAGCTGCCCTTCCACATCCACGCCCTCGGCAGCCCCGTGCCCGTGATGGAGGCCTACCGCTTCGACGTGCTGGTGGACATGATTCTGGCCGCGAAGCTCCACCTCCCGCCCGAGAGGCCGCTCCACCTCTTCGGGGCCGGGCACCCCATGATGTTCTCCCTGGCCGTGGCCCTGGGCTGCGATACCTTCGACTCGGCCGCCTACGCCATCTTCGCCCGCGATGGCCGCTACATGACGGAGGCTGGCACGGCACGGCTGGAGGAGCTGGCCTACTTCCCGTGCAGCTGCCCCGTGTGCGCGAAATACGAGCCCTCAGAGCTGCTCGAAATGCCCAAGCGGGAGCGCATCCGCCTCCTCGCCATGCACAACCTCTACGCCTGCCTCCGCGAGCTGAGGGCCATCAAGCAGGCCATCAGGGAGGGGAGCCTCTGGGAGCTCCTCATGCTCAGGGCCCACGCTCACCCTTCCCTCCTGAAGGCAGTTCGGAAGCTCGCCTCTTACTCGGACGTGCTGGAGGAACACTCGCCCGTGGCCAGGAAAAGAGGCATATTCGTCTTCTCTTCAGCCGACCTCGCGAGGCCTGAGGTGGTGAGGTTTAGGAAGCGCCTCCTTGAGCGCTTCAGCCCTTCAAAAGGCGCCCTCCTGCTCCTCCTGCCCTACCCGCCCGAGAGGCCCTTCAGCCGCTCGCTCTACTACGACAGGCTGCTCTCCGCCCTCTCGGGCCTGGGAGAGCTCGCCCGGGATGTCCAGGTCTGCCTCTACATGCTCCCCTTCGGTCTCGTGCCGCTTGAGCTAGACCAAGTGCACCCGCTCTCCCAGCACGAGCTCGCGGGCGCTGACGAGGGGATCTTGCGCTGGGCTGTGGGGCTGGCGGCCGACTTCGTGCGCTCCAAGCCCTCCCGGGCCGTGCTCCTCGTATCAGATGGCGGTGAGCTGGCCGAGGAGCTGGAGGTGAAGCTGAGGGAAGCCTGTGGGCGTGAGGAGAAGCCCCTGCTCGTGCTCAGGAGGGCAAATCCGTGGTCGGAGGAATCCCTGAGGTCCATCGTGGCTGCTCTGGCCGAGCTAGCGGAAGGCAGGCCTCCTTCTAAGCTTTTTACGGGGTCGGGTGAGTAGGTCTAGACAAGCCAGGCAGGTGCACGCTGAGTTGAGGATCAGGTTCCTGGGCGGGACGGGTGAGGTCGGCCGCTCGGCCGTGCTGGTGGAGGCAGGCGGAGCACGCGTGCTGCTCGACTACGGCGTGATGTTGGACGATGAGCCAGGCTTCCCCATGCACGTTCCCCCGAGGGAGCTGGACGCGGTCGTGATCACGCACGCCCACCTGGACCACTCGGGCGCTGCCCCGATCTTCTACATCGGGCGTGGCCCACCGCTCTACGCCACCAGGCTCACGCTCGACATCACGGAGCTCCTCGTCCAGGACTTCATACACCTCTCAGGCTACTACCTGCCCTTCGAGGTCCTGGAGCTCCAGAACATGCTCTCCCATGCCCGCTATGCCGCTTACCGGAGGCCCTTCAAGGTGAAGGACATGACCCTGACCTTCCTCAGGGCTGGCCACATCCCCGGAAGCGCTCAGGTGCTCGTGGAGGCAGGGGGCAAGCGCCTGCTCTACACGGGCGACGTCAACCCCGTGGACACGCGCCTGTTGGAGGGCGCTGATTTAGACTACGGCGAGCTGGACGCCATCATCATAGAGAGCACCTATGCGAACCAGGACCACCCGGACAGGCTGGAGGTGGAGCGCGAGTTCGTGGCCCGCGTGAGGGAGGTGGTGGAGGGAGGCGGGACGGTGCTCGTGCCAGCCTTCGCGGTGGCGAGGGCGCAGGAGATAGCATGCGTGCTCAGGGCTCACGACTTCCCCTACGACGTGGTGATGGACGGCATGGCGAGGCGCGTGAACCTCATCTTCATGAACCACCTCCACGAGCTGAGGGACCCAGAGCTCTACATGGCCGCCATGGACGATGTCATCCTCGTGGCCCGCAAGAAGGATCGCAAGAAGTTCGTGAGGAGGCCCTGCGTGATCATAAGCCCAGCTGGCATGTTGAAAGGTGGCCCAGCCGCCTACTACGCCATGAGGCTGGCTGGCAGCGCGAGGAATGCCATCTTCCTCGTGAGCTACCAGATACCAGGCACGCCGGGCCACGAGCTCCTGGAGAACCGGACCTACATCGTGAACGGCAAGGTCCAGGCCGTGAGGGCCCAGGTGGAGCGCTTCGACTTCTCATCGCACGCGGGCGCCTCCCACCTCCACGACCTGCTGAGGGGCCTGGAGGGCTCCCCCAAGGTCTTCGTGGTGCACGGGGCCGAGGGGAACTGCGAGCTCCTGGCCTCCTGGGCTCGGGAGGAGCTGGGCTTAGAGGCCGTGGCGCCAGAGACGGGAAGCGAGTTCGTTATCTAGCGGCCGGAGGTGAACGGCTTGCCCGTCCGGGTGGAGCTCCTCAGGATGGGGCGGGTGGGCGAGGAGG
>CAZPDR010000059.1:0-5433 GCA_964585495.1 uncultured Candidatus Bathyarchaeia archaeon | reverse complement strand
CCGTGGAGGTGGTGATAGAGACGGCACCGGAGCTGAGGGAGGTCATCACGTCCTCAGGCGAGCAGGTGGCCGTGGCCAGCGCCCAGGTGAGCGATGAGACGGGCGAGATGAGGCTTTCCCTCTGGCGGGACCTCGCTGACCAGCTCATCACCCTGCCCGTGGGCGCGAGGGTGAGGATCCACAACGTGTGGGCGCGCGAGGGGCCATTTGGGCTGGAGCTCACCTCCGGCGTGGACACCTTCCTAGAGGTCGTGGAGGGACCTGGCGGCTCCTGAGGTATGCCACCAGATACGCATCCTGTGGCCGGAACAGCCTATAAGCTCCCCCGCCCTGGCCTGCTGGGTGCTCTCCCTTGCCGGGCGAGGGCGGCCTCTCCAAGCGCGAGCGCGTGCTCCGGGCGCTGGAGGCGCTGGGGGAGCGCATAGTCGAGCAGATACAGAGGGGCGAGTTCCCGTGGGTGGAGCTCCCCAGCCGCTCGACCACGAACATCCTCTACGACCCGGAGCTCCGCCAATACGTGTTGGGCGAGAAGCGCGTCCGCAGGACGGCCGCGAACATAAGGCACCTCAGGCCCCTCATGCACCTCGTCTGGGCCGCGCTCTTCTCGCACGAGCTGGTGCGCACCTGGAGGACCACCACGCTCAGGGACGTCTACTACTCAGCGCAGGCCTACGGCTTCTCCTTCAAGGACCAGCAGGAGTCAAACAACATCATCGTGGACCTTGAGAGCGTCATAGGCTTCCCGCGCGAGGACTTCAACATCTTCCCGGAGGAGCGCTCCTCCGTCTTCGGCGACCTCACGGTCGAATACACCGTGCCGGGCTACGAGGGCAAGAGGCTGAACCTGACCTCGCACCCAGATGGCATGATGATAGGGCCCGCCCTGGCGAACGCGAGGTTCGTGGAGACGAGCGCTGACAAGGTGATAGCCGTGGAGAAGGGCGGTCTCTTCACGCGCTTCATAGAGGAGAGGGTGCACGAGCGCTACCGGGCCATCCTCATCCACACGGCTGGCCAGGCGCCCAGGGCCACGCGCTACTTCATCAGGCGCCTGCACGAGGAGCTGGGCCTGGACGTGTTCATCCTCACGGACGGGGACCCCTGGGGCATGCACATCGCCATGGTCATCATCTCGGGCTCGGCCGAGGCCGCGCACCTGAGGGGCCTCACCACGCCCGACGCGAAGTGGATAGGCGTGTGGGCCACGGACATCGTGAAGTATAAGCTGCCCAGCGACCCCCTCACGGACCGCGATGTCAAGCGCCTCCAGGAGCTCCAGAAGGACCCGCGCTACTCGGGCGACCTCTGGAAGAGGGAGATAAGGACCTTCCTCAAGCACAAGCGCAAGTCGGAGCTTGAGGCCTTCTGCCGCTACGGCCTCACCTACATCGTGGACGAATACCTGCCGGACAAGCTGGGCGAGTAGGCTGTGGCGTGCTTTTAAGCGCGGTGTCCCGGGTAAATCCGAGGAGGAGAGGGCATGCCCCTGCTCATAGAGGGGCGACTGGAGGAGCTAAGCGTTAAGATGCCGGAGGGAGCTGGCGATTTGCCCCTGGGCTTCCGCATACCGGGCGAGGTGCTTTCCAGGCCCTACGGGCTCCGCGAGGGCGACATTCTCGTGGGCCGCTTATTGGAGGTATATGAGCTAAGGCACGGCCTGCCGCGCTCCGATGAGAGCCTCAAGGAGCTCTGGAGCTCCGAGGTGAAGTTCGTATTGAGGCCCCTCCTGAGCGGGGACTACCTCTTCCTCCACCGTGATACCTGGCACCTCCTGCGCGATTACGGCGTGATCGTGCCGGGCCGCTACGCGCTCAAGGTGATGCTCGACAAGGCCATCAGGTCGAGGACGGGCGAGGAGGTGGAGATATACCCGAGGAGGACGGTGGTGCCTTGAGCGATCGCGTGGAGAAGGCCCTCAGGTTCAAGCGCGAGGCAGAAGAGCACTTCAGCAATTACCTCAAGCACATGCGAGCTGGCGAGCTCTGGAAGGCAGGCGAATACCTCTGGGGTGCCTATCACGCGCTCCTGCTCGCTCTGGCAAATGCCATGGGCAAGAAGGTGCCCGCTAGACACGCCGCGCTTAGGAGGTTCGTCCTTGAGCTGGCGGACATCATGGGCGATGAGGACATCTACGAGGCGTTCAAGGATGGTGAGCGGCTTCACGCGAACTTCTACCACCCGGGCCTTTTGGACGAGGAGGAGGCAGAGGAGGCCATACTACATCTTGAGAGCTGCATAAGCAAGCTGGCGGATGTCCTCGAACAAAGGCTCAGGGAGCTTAGCGCGAGCGAACGCACATCCTGAGGTATCGATACGTCATGGGGAGGAAATTCTCCCACTCCTTGGCCGAGAGGAAGGCAGCTACCCGCTCGCGAGCCCTCGGAAAGGCGTCTAAGAACAAGAGCAGAATGGCATCTGAAACCGCATCGGAGGCCTGAAGGATGGAGGTGGCCATCTGCTCGTCAAAGGTCCAGGGCCGCCAGAGGCAGCCCTCATTCCCCCAGGCCGTGAGGGAGGCGTGAGCGTGCTTGCTCGCGGCCTTCCAGGCCCTCCTGAGCCTTAGGAGCTCCTCCCTCTCCAGCTCGAAGGCGCTTAAGCCCTCAAGTGCCTTCTTCACGAGCCTCCATCCTCTCGGCCATTTCCTCCGCTTCTTCTCCAGGAGAGCGGCCTTGGCCAACTTCCTCTCGGCCACCTCGGCCGGGTAGGCCAGGTCGGCTAGGCGGGCGCGGCAGGCTAGCTCAAGGGCGGAGCGCAGGCACCTGAAGGCCGAGGGGTAGTGGGCCGACAGGAGGGCCAGCTGGGCCCAGGCGAGCTCGGCCAGGAGGGAGGGAAGCTGGGCGTAGAGCAGGCTGGCCGCGCGTTCCTCAGGCCCGTAGGCCGCTTCGATGGCCTTCTTCACCTCCAGCAGGGCGGCCGCGTGCACGTTGATTATGTGGTATGCGCGCTCCTCTCCCAGCGAGCGCACGGCCTCCTCCTGGGCGGCCTCTAGGCGGGCCAGGAGCTCCGGCCAGAATGCCAAGCAACCTCACCTCGCCCTGAGGGGCCTCACGCGGGCTTAAGCACGCTAGGCCAGGCCGGCCTGCTCCAGGAACTCGCAAACCTTGCACAGGCGGCCGGAGGAAGGCTCCCCACAGCGCTCGCATTCCCTGAGGCTCCCCCTCGGGAGGCTGGCCTCTAGGGCGGGCAGGAGGCGCTCGAAGGCCCGATAGAGCGCGAACTTCGTGCCGGGGTGCCTTTGCTCCAGCCTGTTGAGGAAGACGCGTATCTCGTTCCTGAGCGCCCTCCTGGCGTATGGGCATGGCGTCCTTGGGCCGTGGAAGCCGTGGAGGAAGGCGTAGAAGGCCGTCTCGCGCTCCGGCACGAGGCAGAAGGGCCTCACGCGCGTGATGAGCCTCGGGTGCCTCGCCCTGGTGGTGGGCCTGAAGCGCACGAGCCTGGGCAGGTTGTTGCGGAGGAGGTTCATGAGCCAGGCCTGCACCATGTCGTCCAGGTTGTGGGCCACGGCCACCACGGTCGCGCCCTCATCGCGGGCCACCTGGTTCACGGCCCTGCGCCTGAGCACGCCGCAGTAAGCACATGGGTCCAGCGCCCCCGGGCGCCTCTCTATGGCCTTCAGCATCTCGGGCAGGGTGGCGCCGTAGAGCTCCCTGAAGCTCACGACCACGTGCTCCACGCCAAGGCGGGCGCAGAGGCGGCTGGCCTGCTCCACGCCCTCGGCCCTGTGGGCTCCTATGCCCTCGTCCACGGTTATGGCGAGGAGCTCCGCCTCTGGGTAATCGCGCTCTACCCTGGCCAGCACGTAGAGGAGGCTGAGGCTGTCCTTCCCGCCGGAGAGGGCCACGGCTATCCGGTCGTCCGGCCTCAGCATGTCGTAGCGGCCTATGGCCGTCCTCACCCGGCCCTCAAGGCGGTCCGTGAAGCAGCGCACGCACAGGGACTCGCCGCTGTAGTGCAGCCTTATCGCTGCCTCCCTCCTCCCGCACCTAGTGCACCTCAAGGCCCGCCAGCTTAATCCGGCCTCGCGGCCCCTTATGGCCGTGAGCACCAAGCCCGTGAGGAAGGCCGAGGCCCGCGTGGTGGTCTATGACGAGGCCCGCTGGTCCCTCCTGGCCGAGCTGAGGTGCAAGGCCGCGCGCATCATGGAGGCCCTTGAGGCCAGGGGCATTAGGTGCGTGGTGCACGGGAGCATAGCGCGTGGAGACGTGAGGCCCACGAGCGACATCGATGTCTTCGTGCCCGACCCGCCTTCCTCGCCGGTGGTGGAGGCCGCCCTGGAGCTGGCTGGCTTCAGGCCCGTGAGGCGCCTCCTCGTCCAGGCCACGCCAGCCTACGTGCCAAAGGCCTACATAGAGCTTGACGAGCGCACCTGCGTCTCCTTCCCCCTGGCCAGGATGAGGCCCGTGGAGCGGGAGTTCTACGCCTTCGGGGGCCTGCTCGACCTAGAAGGGCTCCGGAGGGGCCTGAGGGTGCCGGGCGTGGACAAGAGGCTCATGCTCATCCAGCCCACGCCCGAGGGGCACGTGGAGAGCTCCATCCTGGGCAGGGAGGCGGAGGTGGCCAGGCTCCTGGGCATATCCGTTCAGACCGTGATGGACCGGGTGAGGGCGCTGCTCAGGCGCGATGAGGTGGGCAGGACGGGAGTCTTCGTAAAGCGCGAGCTGGCGCCAGATGAGTCCTTCGAGGCCGTGCTGGCCGATTTGGCCGCGAGGAACCCAGCCGTGCGCAGGCGGCTCCGCACCCCCTAAGCATATAAGGAGGGGGCCAGCCGTTCTTGAGGTGCCATGGCTTGGCCCAGGGTGAGGTAGCCCTCGATTTACAGACGGCCCTAAGGGCTGCTGAGCACATGCTGGGTGGCCTGGGGTGGCCGAGGCTGGGCATCCTCTCCTTCAAAGACGAGGTCTTGGTCTCGGCCAAGGGGAAGGCCATCACGCCAGAGCTTCTGCTCCTCGCGCTGGCCATCAGGGCCAGGGAGGAGGGCCTAAGGGCACTCGTGCTGCTGAACGCCAGGAAGGAGCACGCCCTCTCGCTCCTAGGCCAGGAGGGGCTTACCTCCCTCTCGCGCCTGCTGGAGCCCCTTGGTCTCAAGCCCATCTACTTCGGCCCCTCCTCGGAAGGGCCCCTGGCCTCCCTGGAGAGGGCCAGGCTTCCCTTCGAGTGGCTGACCTTGAACGCGGTCCTGTTGGCCAAGCTGGCGGAGGCAGCCACGCCCGTGAGGAGGAAGGCGGGGGAGGTGGACGTGAGCGACCTGCCTGCCCTCTCGCGCTTCCTGGTGGAGACGCTTGGGCCGCCCTCCTTCAAGGAGGACGTGCTTGCGAGGATAAAGGGGGCCGATAAGTATGAGGTGGCCGCGGACGCCATCAGCACGGCAGCAGCCGTCATAAGCCCCACGAGCCTGATAGGCACCGGCCTGAAGTATGCGGCCAAGTTCTTCAG
>CAZPDR010000058.1:0-5445 GCA_964585495.1 uncultured Candidatus Bathyarchaeia archaeon | reverse complement strand
CGCCCTCACGGGCGCCACGGTGGCCGCGTGGTGGGTGGAGTTTCCCCAGGCCCCAGGGTCGCCCCTCGGGGCCCGACGGCCGCCCACCAGCTCGCCAGCCCACGTGGTGGTCGGGGGAGGTAGGTAAAATACGTTAGGCCATCGCGTGGGGCTGCCGGTCGAGGCCGTGGCTATTTCCGGTGCCAGGGGCCCTTACCCGCCGGTGGGCCATGCTGGGCCTGGTGGTCTGCGGCCGTGGGCCAGATTGGAACGACATGGCCCTCCACAGGGCCTGCAGGCGCGTGCTCGGGAGCTCCCGCATCGTGAGGGCCTGCGACCTCTCGGCCTACGTGGGGCCAGATGGCATCCGCTTCTGGCACGGCAGCGGCGAGCTGGCAGCCCCGGATGCCTGCTTCCTCCGCTCCCTCGGCCCTGGCACCTACGAGCAGCTAGTGGCCCGCTTGGCCGTGCTAAAGGCCATGGAGGAGGCTGGTGCCCTCGTGGTGAACCCCGCGCTGGCCGCCTGGAGGGCCAGGGACAAGTTCTCGGCCCTCCTGGCCCTGAGGAAGGCTGGCTTCACGGTGCCCAGGACCTACATCACCGAGTCGTCCGCGCTCGCCTACTCCTTCTGCAGCTCCATGGAGGAGTTCATCTACAAGCCCATAACGGGCTCCCTGGGCTTCGGGGCCATGAGGTTCTCAGACCGCGACCTGGCCTTCAACATCTTCAGGCTGCTTGAGCAGCACTACCCGCTTTATCTGCAAGAGCTTGTGCGCGAGATAGAGCGGGAGCTGAGGGTCTTCGTGCTCTCGGGCCGCGTGGTGGCCTGCGTGGAGAAGGTGGGCTTGCCTGGCGCTTGGAGGAGGAACGTTGCTCAGGGAGGGAGGATGCTCAAGGCCGAGGCAGCGCCCGAGCTGGAGGAGATGTGCGTGAAGGCCTGTGAGCTCCTCGGTCTCATCTACGCTGGCATAGATGTGCTGGAGGCCCGTGATGGGCGCTACGTGGCCCTGGAGGTGAACAGCGCCCCGAACTGGAGGGGGCTGCAGGAGGCAACGGGCATAGATGTAGCTCAGCTCCTGGCCCAGGAGGTAGCCGAGCGCATCAGGAGGTAGAGGGCGCCTCTGCCTTCCTGAACTCCTCCACGAAGCGCACGAGCTTCACGCCCTCGAAGAACCTCATGATGTCGCTCGCCAGGCCGCGCTTGATGACCTGGATGCCTTCCACGTAGAAGGCCTCCTCTGGCACCCTGATGGTGATCTCCTCCTCGCCCACCTCTACCTCGAAGTTCTCGGCCGGGACGAGCGGGAGGCGCCTGTGGATGAGCGCCCTCACCTTCTCGGCAGGCTCCTCTATCTTGGCCCTGACGGCCACATCGTATATGAGCGTCTTGCCCGCGAGAGGGTGGTTGAGGTCTATCTGGACGCGGCCTGAGCCCACGGCCCTCACGGTGCCCCAGCCCAAGCCCTCAAGCTGGACCCTCTGGCCCACCCTGGGCACCACGCCCTTCTGGGAGAGCACCTTGGCGGGCAACATGATGACCTTCCTAGGGTCCCTCGGCCCGTAGGCCTCCTCCGGCGGGAGCTCCACGGTCCTCTGCTCGCCCACCTCCATCTCCTTCAGGCGCTCCTCCAGGCCCTTCAGCACCCAGCCAGCCCCTATGACCACGAGCATGGGCTCATACGTGCGGTCCGGCCTGTGGATGCCGACCTCCTTGGCCACCTCCTCCGACGTGGTATCTATGACTTGGCCCGTCTCCTTCACCTTCAGCGTGTAATCGATGAGCACGAAGTCGCCATCCTTGAGCGGCATCCGCGCCTACCTCCCGAGCTGGCCTGGGCGGGTGCCGGATAAGCCTTAGCACCGGGCGCGCCCTCACTCCCTCACGAACTCGAAGGTCTCCTCCTCCAGCCTCTCGCCCTCCACGAGCTTGTAGAGGTGCACGGTCAGGCGGTTCCCATCTACCTCAAGCACCATGAAGGAAGGCGGGCCGTGGGTCAGACCACCGCTCCAGACGCCCGTGGCCGAGCCGGGGTTCAGCAAGAGTATCTTCCGGTCGCGGACCTGGAGCTCCTTCACCATGGGCACGTGCGTGTGGCCCGTTATGAGCACGTCCACCCCCATGCGTATGGCCAAGGTCTTCAGGCCTTCCACATCCCCGCGCGGCACCACCTCATCGCCATGCCTCATGCCTATCACCAGGTCCTCTATCTTGTGCCTGAACTCCCTCGGGTTGTGGATGTAGTCCATGTTCCCCATCACGCACACCAGCTGGCGGCCGAGGCGGGAGAGGAACTGCTGAACTTCCGCGGTGCAGAGGTCGCCCGTGCAGAGCACCATGTCGAAGCGCTTGCCGAGCAGGAACTCAAGGATGGGCCTCGGTATCCACCTGGCACGCGAGGGTATGTGGAAGTCCCCTATCACCAGGATCTTCCTCAAGCCCCACGCCCACCTCCTGCTGGCCCCCCTCAGAGCAAGCCCAGCTCCCGTTTAGCTGCTTCTGAGCCAGCCCCCGCCTCCACGGGGAAGCCCAAGTCCCTGAGGCAGTCCTCAAGAGCGCCCACCGTGATGAGCACCTCGCGGGCCGATATGATGCCCATGCAGCCGATGCGCACGATGCGCTCGCGTAGCTTGCCCATGCCGCCCCCGATGAGCACGCCATAGCGCTCCTTCATGGCCGACCTGAGCGCCTGCGGGTCCACGCCCTCCGGCACCTCGACCGCTATGACGGTTTGGGAGCGCCACCTGGGCTCCGGGAAGGCCCTCAAGCCCATGGCCTCCACGGCCGCGTAGAAGGCCCTAGCGCACCTCGCGTGCCTCTCGATGCGCTTCTCAAGCCCCTCCTCCCTCAGCATGGCGAGAGCCTCATCGAGCGCGTAGAAGAGCGGTATGGCCGGCGTGAAGGGCGTCTCGCAGCGCTCCCTCAGGAATTCCCTCGCCCTCACCAGGTCGAAGTAGAAGGGCCTGCGCTCGTTCGCCTCTATGGCCCTCCAGGCCTCCTCGCTCACGGACACAAGCGCTAGGCCGGGCGGGCAGGCCAGGCACTTCTGGCTCCCCGTGATGCAGATGTCTATGCCCCACTCGTCCACGGGCAGCACATCACCACCGAGCACGGAGACAGCGTCCACGACCACGAGGGTGCCGTGCTCCTTGGCCAGCTCGGCCAGGGCTGGGAGCTCCCTGGCGATGGCACCCGTGGAGGTCTCGTTGTAGACGAGGCAGAGCGCCTTCACGCCCTCGTGCATGAAGGGCTCCACCTGCTCGCGGGTGGGCGCGGAACCCCAGGCGACGGGCACCTCCACCACCTTAGCCCCCCTCCGGCGTGCCGTCTCCGCCATCCGCTCGCTGAACACGCCCATCACAGGCACCACCACCTCATCGCCAGGCTGGAGGACGTTCTCAAGCGCGCAGGCCACGCCGCCCGTGCCAGAGCAGGTCAGGACGAACACGTCTGCCTCGGTCTGGAAGGCATAGCGGGCGTTCTCCACGATGCGCTCGTGGAGCTCCCTGAACTCGGGGCCGCGGTGGCCTATCAGGGGCTTGCACATGGCCCTCAGCACGCGGTCAGGCACGTTCGTGGGGCCCGGGAGCATGATGAGGAAGCCATCCTGCCTCAAGGCGAGCACCGCGAGAAGGGTGGCAGAGGCCGTTATGTGTTTTATACCCAGCTGGCTGGTGCAGCCGCCCCCCAGGGTGGTGGGCCGGGAGCTCCCTGCTATCCTTCATGCCGAAAGCGCTCCCCGCGGCTCCAGAAGAACTTGAGCTCCCGATGGAAAAATACCTTCAAGTCAAGAGCTAACGAGACACTGGGCAGAGGGGAAGGGCCTACTAGAGCCTGGTGATGATGACTTCCCTATTGAAGGCCCTGTAGGCCAGCCTGAAGGTCAGGGCATCTATCAAGGCCAGGACAACAGCCGCAATTAATATGTAGGTGGCGTTCACGACCATCAGGCCTGCGAGCTGGGCGAGCAGGACGGCCAGAAGCGGCAGGATGAGAACGCCAGCGTAATTGCTGGCATCCCTGACCGTGCTGGCCCTCGTCGAGCCCACGATGACCAAGCACATTCCTAAGAACGTGTAGAGAGGCCCTATCAGGCATACTGAGAGCAGGGTGTTCAGGGGCGGGAACCAGAGGTAGCCCATGATACCGGCCGTGAGGGCGTTGGTCAGCGCACAGCACAGGCCGAAGGAGGCGTAGAGCAAGGCCATAGTGGGCAGGAAGGAAACCAGCACCTTGCCCAGGAGAAGCTCTGCCTCATCAACCGGGGCGGCCAGCAGGGGCTCTATGGTCTTCCTCTCCTTCTCGCCAGCAAAGCTATCGGCTGCTATCATGGAGGACGACATTAAGGGCGCTATCAGGAACAGCAGGGGCGCTATCAAGGCCCCGACCAGGTAAATGGACAGCTGCTCCTCCGTCAGGCCCTCGGTGCCCGGCAGGATGGCCCTTAGGTGCTCCACCTCCCTTGGCGTCATCTCCGCGAACTCAGGGCCACCGAGCACGAACAAGGCCATTAGGAGGAGGGGCACCAACATGGCAAAGGCGTAGGGGAACACCAGGGAGGCTAATGATAGCCTGCTTGAGAATACCTCCTTCCAGTCCTTCTTAGCCACCAACAAGGCCTTGTATAGCCTCATGGCCCCCTCACCAGCCTCAGGTATACGTCCTCCAGGCTGGGACGGGCCATCCTGACCTCCAACACCCTGCAGCCGGCCAGGACGAGTTCCCTCACCACGTCAGCCACGACCTCCTCATGCTCCACTGATATCTTCGCGCGGCGCTTGCCGCTCAGCTCCACGCTCATCACGCCATTTAAGCTCCTGACACATGCTAGGTATGGCCCTATCGGCCCGAGGGATACGACCTCGAACGTATATGAGCTCCTCGCCCCTTTCATCAGCTCCCCCGGCGGGCCCACGGCTAGTATTCGGCCCTCGTTTATGACGGCCACGAGGTCGCATAGCTCCTCGGCCTCCGTTAGATTATGCGTGCATATCAGGACCGTCTTGCCCCCCTCCCTCAGCCTCCTCACGAGCTCCCTGATGTCTCTGGCTGATGCCGGGTCTAGGTCTGAAGTGGGCTGGTCGAGGAGCAGCACGGGCGGGTCGTGGAGCAGAGCCCTAGCTATGGCCACACGCTGCCTCAGGCCCTTGGAGAGCGTCCCGACCTTGTCATCTGCCCTCTCCTCCAGGCCCAAGAGGGTCAGAAGTTCCTCTATTCTGGCCCCCAGCTCCTCCTCGGGCACGTCATAGAGCCTCCCGTAGAAGGCCAGGTTGTCCCTTACCGTGAGCCGCTCGTAGAGACATGGCCTCTCTGGCAGATAGCCGATAGAGCGCCTGACCTCCGTGGGTTCCTCAAGCACGTCAAAGCCAGCTACCCTGGCCGTGCCAGCATCGGGCTTCAACAGGGTCGCCAGAATGCGCACCGTGGTGGTCTTGCCCGCGCCATTAGGACCGAGCAGGCCCATGATG
>CAZPDR010000057.1:0-5461 GCA_964585495.1 uncultured Candidatus Bathyarchaeia archaeon | reverse complement strand
GAGGCGGCCATCTATGGTGCCGTAGCCGGTTACCACGCCATCGCCCAGGTAGCGCTTCTTCTCAAGGCCAAAGTCATAGCAGCGGTGGACCACGAAGGTGTCCAGCTCCACGAAGCTGCCCGGGTCCAGGAGGGCCTCAAGGCGCTCCCTGGCCGTTAGCTTGCCCTTAGCGTGCTGCCTCTCTATGCGCTCCGGCCCACCGCCCAGCTGGGCCTGCTTGCGGAGCTCCTTGAGCTGCTGGATCTTCTCGGCCACGGTGGGCTCCCTGAGCAAGCCCATTCACCATATGGCCCGCACGGGCGAGCGCACATAAGCTTAAGGCTTCTTTATCGTGGCCTCGGCCCAGGAGAAGGCCCTCACGGCCCCATCCGGCAGGCGGAGGAGGAGGGAGCCATCCTCAGCAAGGCCGAGCGCGGTGCCCGAGAACACGCGGCCACCGCAGGCAACCGAGAGGGGGCGAGGGAAGCCCAGGAGGCGCTCGGCCTCCCTCAGCAGCTCGCTCCCCCTCCCCTCCCTCAGCGCCAGGTAGCAGGCGCCTAGCTCGGACAGAATGGCGTTCAGCAGCTCCTCTAGGTCCACGTCATGGCCCAGGAGCTCCCTGAGCGTGGTGGCCCGCTCCCTCAGCCCGCCCGGCAGGGCTTCCAGGCCGAAGTTCGCGTTCACCCCTATGCCCACCACGGAGAAGAGGACCTCGCGGCCGGAGAAGGCGCTCTCGACCAGGACGCCGCACACCTTCCGCCCCCGCACGAGCACGTCGTTGGGCCACTCAAGCTCCGCTGGCAGGCCGTAGAGGCTCCTGAGCGCTCTCGCGACGGCCAAAGAGGCCGCTATCGGGAGCTTCGAGAGGTCAGAGGGCGCCAGCCTCGGCCTGAGGAGCACGGAGAACCAGAGGCCGCCCTCAGGCGAGGCCCAGCCCCTCCCGAGGCGCCCCCTCCCGTGCGTCTGCCTCCTAGCCACGACCACGGTGCCCTCCGGGTGGCCTGTCTCCGCCAGCTCGCGGGCCACGTCCATGGTGGAGCTCACCTCGCTAAGCCTCACGATGCGCCAGCGCAAGGCACGTTCTCAAGGCCTTTGGGCTTTAAAGTATCTTGTGAGGGCACCTGTTAAGAGGCCGAAAGCATTTATTCAGCACAGACCTTGCTTATCTCGGCGGTCGAGCTTGGGGGCCGAGGCCGACCTGATGGAGCTCCTCAAGCGGCTGGACCGGCTTGAGCACGAGCTTAAGATGCTGAGGCTCGTGTCCCCGAGGAGGAAGGCCCTAGTGTCTTTCAGGGGGCTGGCCAAGCTGAACGTCCCGCTGGAGGAGCTAGACAAGAGCATAGAGAGAGCCAGGAGGAGCTTGTTCAGACATGAATGAGCCCTCGCGCTACATAGCCGATACGCACGCTTGGATATACTACCTGTTGGACATATTGCCGGAGGGAGCGGACGAGGCCTTTACGATGTCGTAATGGTGGTGGTCTTCAGGACGCTTGGGGCTGGCCTTTAAGGTGAGCTTTAAGCCCCCAGGCCCCCTCAGGCCCGAGGTGGCAGCATGGAGTTCAGGCTGACGGAGGAGCAGGAGGCCATACGCCAGGCCGTGCGGGAGTTCTGCGAGAAGGAGTTCACGCCAGAGCTGGTGGAGCGCTACTGTGAGGCCGAGGAGTTCCCCATGGAGCTCTACCGCAAGGCCTGCCAGCTCGGCTTCATAGGCATCCACGTGCCGGAAGAGCTGGGCGGGCAGGGCTACGGAGTGCTTGAGAACGCGATCGTAACGGAGGAGATGTGCCGCGCCGACCCGGACCTGGGCATAACGCTCACCCTTGCCGACTTCGGGGCAGAGCTGATACTCATGTTCGGCACGGAGGAGCAGAAGGAGCGCTGGATACCGCCCGTGTTCAAGGGCGAGACGCTCTCGGCTGCTGCCTTCACAGAGCCCTCTGGCGGCAGCGACATCTCCAAGCGCCTAGGCACCACGGCCCGCAGGGAGGGCGATGGCTGGGTCATCAACGGCACGAAGATGTTCATCACGAACGCCAACCTATCGCGCTACATCATCACGCTCTGCCAGACGGACACGGAGGTGGAGCCGCCCTACAGGGGCCAGACGCTCTTCATAGTGCCCACGGACGCGGAGGGCGTGGATGTGGTGAAGCTGCCGGGCAAGCTTGGCATAAGGTGCTCCCAGACCTGCGAGGTCTCCTACTCGGATGTGCGCGTGGGCGATGAGGCCATCCTGGGCGAGCTGAACAGGGGCTTCTACCACACGCTCGCCTTCCTCAACCGCTCCCGCGTGGAGATAGCGGCCCAGGGCGTGGGCATAGCGCAGGGCGCCTTCGAGAGGGCGATGAAATACGCGAGGGAGCGGGAGCTCTTCGGCAAGCCCCTCGTCCAGCTCCAGGCCGTGGCTCACAAGCTGGCCTGGATGGCCACGAAGATAGAGGCCGCCCGCCTGCTGACCTACAAGGCGGCCTGGCTCATAGACCAGGGGAGGCCAGACCCGCTCATCAGCAGCATGGCCAAGTGGTATGCGGCCCGCGTGGCCGTGGAGGTCGTGGACGAGGCAGCCCAGATCTACGGAGGCTACTTCTACTTCCAGGACTACGACATCCAGCGCTTCTACCGGGTGGCCAAGATACTTGAGATATACGAGGGCACGAAGGAGGTCCAGAAGGACACGGTGGCCCGCTTCCTGGTCAAGAAGGGCTGAAGGGAGCCTGGCTGAGCTGGCCCACCCGGAGCGGGGTGCTGCGGCTGCCTCACCTGCCAGCGAGCGGCAGGGACCTGAGGGCGCTCCTCAGCACATCCTTCTCGTTTTCCCACCTCAGCAGCTCTAGAGCTTCCTCGTGCTCAGCCCACCTGTAGGCCCTGAGGGGCCTGCCGTCATCTGAGGGCGCTAGCCTCACCGGCTCACCCGGGTCAGCCTCCACTAAGAAGCTCGCCACCTCGTGCCTCACCCCGCCGTGCTCGTAGGAGTAATGGCCGAGCCTACCGAGCACCTTCACGTTCGTCAGGCCCACCTCCTCGCGTATCTCCCTCAGCAGCGCTTCCTCGGGCGTCTCGCCAGGCCTCACGGTGCCCTTCACCAAGCGCCAGAAGAACTGCCCGTAGGAGCTGTCATACCGCTCTATGATGAGGAACCTGGGCCCTCTCGGCGTGCGCACGAAGATCACGGCCTGCACATCGTGCTTCACGCGGCGCGAGGCCACAACGGCCACCAAGCCCAGGAGACCGCGACCGCACTTAAGCCGTGCTGAAGAAGGTGAGGCAAGGCGAGACCCCTGGCCGAGCCAGCTTAATCAGCGGCCTCCTGTGCCGTCTTAGCGAGCTCCTCCCGCGTCTTGTCATAGAGCTCCTTGATGGCATCGCTGAGGATGAGGGTGGCCTCTATGGTCTCGGTGATGGCGCCGGCTCTCTCCTTCACGTAATCCCGGATGGCCTTGATGCCCCGCCCACGGCACTCGTTGATGTATTCCTCCCTCAGGAAGAAGGGGAGGAGGTTGTTCCACCTTATCTCATCCCTCATCTCATCCGTGAAGAGCTTGAAGGCGCCCGTCAGGACCACGGCGAAGTAGGCGACCAACGGGATGGCACCGCAGATGACCGCTATGAGGAGCAAGAGCAGCGTCTCGGACGTGGGGAGGACGAGCGCCTTGCTGATGACCAGGGCGGTGAGCACGACAATCGTGATGTAGATCACGGAGAACAAAACGCTCCTTCCCCACGCGGATCTAAGCTCGGGCAGCCCCAGCTCACCCCCCATTACCGGGAGGAGGAAACTTTTATAAAAGCATTACGCCCTCAGGGAGTCAAGCTAACCCCTATGCTCAGCCACTTGAGGTGCTTGTGCACCCGATATCCTAGCCTGCGGTATATCCTGAGGGCTGGCTCGTTGTCCCCGCGGACGATTAGGGCCGCGACTTCCGAGCGCTCTAGAGCGGCTCTCGTGGCCTCTGAGGTAACCGATGTGGCTAGGCCACGCCCTCTGAGCTCGGGGACCGTGAAAACGCCCCCCACTAGCGATACCTCGGGCAGGGAGGCGTAGATGAGGGCCACGGAAGCGATGCGTTCTCCCTCTAGGATGGCGAAGATGGGCTTATCGGGCTCTTCCAGCCTCTCGCGGGCTTCCTCAAGCGTCATCTGGCTCCCCAAGGCGCTCACGTAAAAACGCTGGAGGGGCTCCGCGTGCTCTGGCCCCAGGCGCACCACGGGGTGCCTCACCAAGGGCCTGAAGTCCTCGGGCCTGCAGACCATGAGGAGGACATCATACACGGTGGTCTCGCGGCCCTCTAGGACCTTGAGGACGCCCTCTAGCTCCTCCGGCAGCACCCTTGGCATAACGGCCTTCTCAGGCCTCAGCACCTCCAAGATGGCCTTGGAGGCCTCCGGTCGGCCGGAGAACACGATGGAATCGAACCCCCTGTCATGATAGACCACGCAGGCAGCCGCTACGCGGCCGGAGTGTTCCTCAAGGGCCACGTAGAAGTCGCAGGCAGCCGGGCGCTCCCGCCTGAGGACGAGCCAATCGTAGAGCAGGAAGGCGTTCAGCACGGGATCCTCTCGCGCCAGCCTGAGAATAGCTTGCCCGTGCTCCTCCCCCGCCTCCACTACCCGATAGCTCACGCGAGAGCTCCTCCTTCGCCCGGCCTGGGAGCTCCTCAGGTGCCGAGGCGCCAGCTCGCCAGGTAGGCCTCCTGCTCTGGCGTTAGCTGGTCTATGCGGACGCCCATGGCCTCCAGCTTGAGGCGTGCCACGGCCATATCCACCTCCTCCGGCACCAGGTAGACGCGCGGCTCCAGCTCGCCCTCGTGCTCGACCGCGTATTCGGCGCAGAGGGCCTGGTTGGCGAAGCTCATGTCCATCACATCCGGCGGGTGGCCGTCAGCGCACACTAGGTTCACGAGGCGCCCCTCGCCGAGCAGGTAGAGCCTCCGGCCATCGGGCAGCACGTAGGCTTCCACGCACGGTTTCACCTGCTCCTTGCGGACGGCCAACTCCTCCAGGTCGGGCAGCCAGATCTCCACGTTGAAGTGGCCCGCGTTGGCCAGGATGGCGCCATCCTTCATGAGCTCCATGTGCTCGCGCCTGATGACCTTCTCGCAGCCGGTGGCCGTGATGAAGATGTCGCCCACGCGGGCGGCCTCGGAGAGCGGCATGACCTGGTAGCCGTCCATCACGGCCTCAAGGGCCTTCACCGGGTCCACCTCGCACACCACCACGTGGGCGCCCATGCCCCGGGCCCGCATGGCTATGCCGCGGCCGCACCAGCCGTAGCCGCACACCACGACCGTCTTACCAGCCAGGAGGACGTTGGTGGCCCGCATGAGGCCGTCTATGACCGATTGGCCTGTGCCGTAGCGGTTGTCGAACATGCGCTTCGTTCTGGCCTCATTTACGGCTATGATGGGGAAGGCCAGCACGCCCTCCCGCTCCATGGCCTTCAGCCTTATCACGCCCGTGGTGGTCTCCTCGAAGCCGCAGA
>CAZPDR010000056.1:0-5502 GCA_964585495.1 uncultured Candidatus Bathyarchaeia archaeon | reverse complement strand
GTGAGGAAGAGCTGAGGGAAGGGCGGGGAGCCGGTGGGCGATGTGGGCGAGGAAGGGGCTGCTGGCGCGATACCTGGAGGCGGTGGGCGAGGTCCTAGACAGGCTGGCGAGGGAGAGGGAGGTCCAGCTGGCCCCAGCAACCTCTATTTCCATCCTAGCCTTCCTCACCTCCCTCGCTGCCTTCACCAGCCCCCTCCCGCTCAGGCCAGGCTCCTTCCTCCCGCTCGCCCTCGCCTTCCTCCTGGCCGCCCTGGGGCGGGAACTCCGCACCTTCCTGAGGACCCTGGGGCTCGCGGCCATCTGGCTGGTCGTGGTCGTGCTGCCGCTCCTCTTCATCACGCCCGGGGAGGCCATCTACACGCTGGAGGCAGGCCCCCTCTCCCTGCCCATCACGAGGGAAGGCGCCTCCCGCGCGCTTGAGTTCTCCCTCCGCTGCCTGAGCGCCATCTCCCTGGGCGTGGCCTGGACGGGCTACGTGGGCCTTAGCTCCCTCCTGAGGGGGCTGGCGCTCCTGGACCCGACGGGCACCGTGCCCGGCATGGCGTTCCTCACGGCCAGGTATGTGCCCCTCTCCGTGCGGGAGGCTGGCAGGCTGCTGGCGGCCCGAGAGGCCCGCCTGATGGGCAGGGGGGAGCTCCGCTCGGCATGGCTCGTGCTGGCCTCCTCCTGCGGGGAGCTCCTGCTCAGGGCCTACCACAGGGCCTGGAGGGTGGGCTTGGCCGTGCGCTCCCGCTGCCTCTCAGGCCAGCTCGTGCCGCTAGGCCGGGAGGGCGCCCTTGAGTTCAGCGCCCTCGATGCCCTCTGGGCCCTGGTGGCTGGCGCGGTGGGCGTGCTCTACTTGACGAGGGCGGTGTGAGCGGTGCGCTCGCGGCCCATCTTAGCCTGCACGGGCGTTTCCTTCCGCTACCCAGATGGCACACGGGCGCTCAGGGGCGTGAGCTGCTCCGTGCTTGAGGGCGAGGTGGTGGCTCTCCTGGGCCCGAACGGCGCGGGCAAGACCACGCTCCTCCTCGTGCTGGCTGGCCTCCTGGAGCCTGAGGAGGGCAGGGTGCTCTTCAGGGAGCGAGATATCCGCGAGCTGGGGCCGGGGTTCAGGAGGCATGTGGGCCTGGTCTTCCAGGACCCAGATGACCAGCTATTCTGCCCGACCGTGTATGATGACATAGCCTTCGCCCTCCGCCAGCTCGGCTGGCCCGAGGAAGCCGTGCGCTCCCGTGTGCTTGAGGTAGCTGGCCAGCTAGGGCTCACGGGCCTGCTGGATAAGCCGCCCTACAGGCTAAGCTATGGCGAGAAGAAGAAGGCAGCCCTCGCGACCGTCCTGGTCTATGAGCCAGATGTGCTCCTGCTCGACGAGCCAACCGCCTTCCTCAGCCCCCGCTACGCTGCCTTCCTCAAGCACCTCCTGCTGGAGGGCAAGCGGGTGGGCCGCTCCTGCCTCCTGGCCACGCAGGACGTGGACCTGGCCTACGAGGTGGCTGACTACATCTACGTGCTCGCGGGCGGCCGCGTGGCAGCCGAGGGCTCGCCAGAGCGCGTTTTCGCGGACGAGGAGCTCCTCGACATGGCCGAGCTGAGAAGGCCCATTAAGATGCTGTTGAAGGAGAGGGAAAGGGCCATCTAGGGAAAAATCATTCTTCCTCCTCTTCCTTCGGGGGCCACTTCTCGGCCAAGAACTTCGGTATGGCGGACGAGTCCTTTGGCCCCACGAGCACCCTCCAGCCCGTGAGCTCCTCTATCTCCCCGCTCAGGCGGGCGGCCAGGCCGGGGATGACGAGGCAGCGGTGCTTCACCTTCTCCTCCAGGCCCGACTCCTTCAGCGCGTCCGCCACCAGGTCGGCCGTGAGCTTGCGGCCAGCCACAGCGCTCTGGACGCTCAGGCCCTCCGTGTCCACCACCAGCAGGTAGCAGTCCACCTTCGCGCTCTTCAGGTCGTTCTCCACCGTGAAGTAGGTGAGCGCGTAGTTGGTCGTGACGAAGACGGGCGCCATCTCATCTGGCGTGCCGAAGGTCCTCAGGCCCGGCTCCACGGCCACGGGCTTGCGCGGGTCGGTGTAGATGTTCTCGCGCCATATCAGGAGGGGCAGGGCCACCCAGCCCTCCAGGCTGTGCATGATGAGAAGGTCCGCGAAGCGCGTGATGAGCATGGTGGCCATGCACGCCTCCCGCCAGGCCTTCACCTCGGGAGGCAGCCCCTCCTCCAGCCAGGCCACGGCTGGCACCCCTATGAGCGGGTAGCCGAGCAGGTCATCGCCCATCTTGCAGGCAGCCCGCCTTATCATCACGAAGCTGTTCAGCGTGTCTGAGAAGCCATCGCCCGGGAAGGTGCCGGGGTCCAGGGCCAGGTCCTCCACGCCGTAGGCCCGGAGGGTCTTCACGAGCGACTTCAGGAGCGCGATATCGCCCGGGGCGAAGACGGCCAGGGGGCACTTGTAGCCCGTGGCCAGCTCGGCCATCTCGCGCCAGTTGTCCTTCGTGGCCGCGTAGAGGAGGGGCCTGCGCTCGTAGACCTTCACCAGCGCGTTCTCCATGACCTCTGGGTCCAGGCAGCAGAGGACGAGCGGCAGGTCCGTCAGCTTGGCCACGGCCTCCACGGTGGAGGCGAAGCGCTCCGCATCGCCTGACACGCACCTCACGGCTATGGCATCTAGCTTGAGCGTGCGCCCGATGTAGATGTAGGCTAGCTCATCTAGGCGCTTCACGCGGGCCTCTACCTCGCCCACGTCCATGGTGTCCTCCACATCTATGGCTATCACGGTGGGGTTGTGGTAGGTGAGCTCGTGCCTATACATCACATATTTGCCGCCTATCTTCACGGCCTTCTCGCCAGAGCCGAAGGCCACCTCCCGCACGGGCGGCCTGAGCATCTCCCAGAGCTTCTGGTAGGCCTCCTTATACTCCGGCTTCAGGAGCTCCGGGCAGTCCTCCAGGCGGGCCTCGCGGTTGGCCAGCTTGGTGGCGAAGGCCATGCAGGTCTTCTCGCCGCACTTCCCGCAGTTCGTGCGCGGGAGGAGCTTGTAAATCTCTATCGGGCTTATCTCCTTCGCTGAGGCGGACATGGCACGCTCACCTCCTCACCCCAGGTGCTTGCTCGCCCAGTCCGCGATGGCCTCCGGCTTGGCGCGCCCCCTCTCCATGAGCATGTCTATGACCTCCCTCAGCGTCCTGGCCGTGGCAGGGTGCTCCACCATCAGCCAGTCGGCGCCAGCCAGGAGGTAGACGAGGGCGCAGACGGTCTCATACATCGGCCCCCTCAGCTCCCTCGGCCCCCAGATCTCGCCCATCTCCGCCTCCTTCAGCCAGGCCTCGCGGGCAGCCCAGGTGTTGGCCGAGCAGGCCATGATGGGGTGCTGGAGCTCCTTATCGCCCATGAGGGCCGCGAGGCGGGCGCGCTCCATGATGGTGTAGGAATACTCGCTGCCGTAGCCGAGCGCGGCCGAGGTGAGGTCCATGATGATGCTCTCGCGGTCCACGTGCCCGTAGAGCTTCCTGTTCAGCTCGCGGGCCAGGTTCAGGTCTATGGGCGTGAAGGCGAGCGCTATGTGCCCGTGCTCCGCTATGGCCTTGGCCGTCTCCTCAAGGACGCCCTTATCGGCCATGTCGAGCGTGAGGGAGCTCATTATCAGCCTCTCGCCGGAGAACATGTCGGACGCGAGCTTGAAGGCCTCCGCATCCACCTCCGGGTCGCCACAGCCGCCCACCACGACCGGCACGTCCACGGCCTGCAGGACCTCCTCCACGGTCTTCAGGGCCTCCCTGGGCGCCCTGCCCTCTATGAGCGGGTCCATGCTCAGCAGGTGGACCACCACCATGTCGGCCCCGAACTTCTCCACGTTCCGCTTGGCCCACTCGCCCGGGTCATGTATGACGTCCTTGACGTGCATCTTCACGGCCTTCGGCATGCCGAGCTTCTTCGCCTTCAGCAGGTCATACTCGAAGACGTCCATGGATATGATGGGCTTGTGGGGCGGCGGGTGCTCGAAGATGTAGAAGGGCGGGTTGGTCTCGCCCCCGATGACGTAGGTGCGCCCCCTGCTGCCGCCCTCGGAGCGCGTGGCGCCTATCCTGACCTCCACCACCTTGCCGGGGTAGGTCATCACGGGCTCCTCGAAGGTGGCCTCCAGGAGCTCCGTGGGCTTGGCTGGCACGGCCACGGGCGGCTTCGGTGGGGCGACCGCTGGCACGAAGGGCAGGAGCTCCAGGGTGAGCTTGCCCGCGTGGAGCTCCACGTCCTCAAGCTCTATGGCCTCATACTTGGCCAGCAGCCTCAGCAGCTCGGGCAGGAAGGAGGTCAGGAAGCTCTCGGCAGTCTCGCCCTCAGGGCGCTCACGCTTTTCCTCGGGCATCTCACCTCTCCCTCCGCTCCAGGGGCTTTATCACGACCTTCTTAGCCCTTATGGTTACGTCCTCCAGCTCCACGGCGCCGAAGGAGGCTATGAGCCTGAGGAGCTCCGCCAGGCTGAGCGTGGTGCCCTGCTCTTGGCTCGCGCTGGCCTGGCCCATCGCGCTCCTACCCCCTCTCGGGCGCCTTCACCGTGAGCCTGCGGATGAAGATGGCCGCGTTTTCGAGTGTTATCCTCACGCCGCCGAAGGCAGCCACGCCGGGCACAGCCACGCCAGCAGGCAGGGCAGCAGGGGCCAGCTCAAGCGCCTCCTCAGGCTTGGCCTCCTCGGGCTTCTCCTCCGCCAGGAGGCCGGCCTCCTTCCAGCGCTCCACTATCGGGTGCCCCTTCTCCATGAGGAACTCCCTCAGCTCCTCCACGTTGCTCACGTCCTCCTCCGTGGCTATCTTGTCCCTCACGTCCTCGGGTATGAAGTCCCAGACGCGCTCCAGCACCTCCTTGGGGGCCCAGACCACGCGGTGCCAGCCGCCATCGGCCTGGAGGAACTTCGGGGACCTCATATACTCGAAGGAGATGCCGTGGAAGCCATCTACCTGCCTGCCGCCAGCCGTGGCATCGGCCACGTCCACGAACCTCAGGCCGTTGGGCGTCTCGCCCTTGAAGCCGCGGTGCACGATGCCGAAGCCGTCTACCTCTGGCATGTAGAAGGTCGCGGCCTCGAAGCAGCCACAGGAGGTGTGCGGGTAGCCGAAGGCCGTGTAGAGCCAGACGCGCTCGATGGCGCCCAGGGACTTCTCCTTCACCACCTTGTTCACGCCATCATACTCGCCCTTCACCGGGTCCAGGCACTCGCCCTTCGGTATCGGGAATATCGGCCCCTTCGGGTCCACGCGGGCGGCAGCACGGGCGTCAAACCAGCTTATGGCGCCGCAGTTGGAGAACCTCTGGGGCGTGATCACGCAGACGTGCGTGGGCGCGAAGCTCTGGCAGAGCGTGCAGCCGTAGAAGGTGTCCACTTCCTCGTCCTTCAGGCCCCTAGCGCGCGCGTCACGGGCCTCGTAGATCTTCAGGGCCTCCTGGTACATCTCCTTGACCTTCTCCGGGTCCGTGATGAAGGTGACCTGGATCTTCTCGATGAAGGGCAGCTCGCTCTTGAACAGCC
>CAZPDR010000055.1:2931-5585 GCA_964585495.1 uncultured Candidatus Bathyarchaeia archaeon | reverse complement strand
TACTTCGGCAAACGGGCTTTCCTGGCCCAGAGCCCCCAGCTCTACAAGGAGGAGCTGACGCTCAGCTTCGAGCGCGTCTTCGAGATAGCCCCATACTTCAGGGCCGAGGAATCCCACACGCGCCGGCACCTGAGCGAGTTCGTCATGATAGACGTGGAAGCCGCTTTCGCGGACGCGGAGGAGGTCATGGGCATCTTAGAGCGTATGATACAGCACGTCCTGAGGGCCGTGAAGCAGAACTGCCGTAGGGAGCTGGCCCTCCTCGGCCGCGAGGACCTGGAGGTGCCCCGGGTGCCCTTCGAGAGGCTGACCTACGACGAGGCCCTGGAGCTCGTGAGGGCCGAGGGCTTCGACGTGCCCTGGGGCGAGGACCTCCCCACGCCCGCCCTTCGCGCCCTCGGGGCCAGGAAGCCCGGCTTCTACTTCATAACGGACTGGCCTACGGCCTCCAAGCCCTTCTACATAAAGCCCCGCGAGGACAGGCCGGAGGTGTGCGAGGCCTTTGACCTCATGTATGGCTGGATAGAGCTGGCCTCAGGTGGCACGAGGGTGAGCGACAAGGAGCTCCTGGTGAAGCGCCTCCGCGAGCAGGGCCTCGACCCGCGCTCCTTCGAGCATCACCTGAGGGCCTACGATTACGGCATGCCGCCTCACGCTGGCTGGGCGGTGGGCTTGGCCAGGCTGATGATGGTCATCACGGGCAAGCAGAACATACGCGAGGTAGTGCTCTTCCCACGTGATAAGTTCAGGCTCGTGCCCTAGAGCAGGACCAGGAGCCTGGAGTTTCCTTAAAAATGGTTCTCACAAGAGCTCGGCTAATACCTCTGCTACGTCTGCCACGGCCAGGGGGCGGGCCACGCTCTTGGCCGCCTCCGCGAGGGCGTGGAGGCAGGACGGGCATGCCGTCGCCAGCACATCTGCCTTGACCGCCAGGGCCTCTCTCACGCGCTCCTCGGCTATCCTGGCCGCGAGCTCCGGGTAGGTGAGGAAGGCAAGGCACCCGTAGCCACAGCAGGCGCTCTCCTGCCTGTTCCTGGGCATCTCAAGGACCGTGAGGCCTGCCTCCCAGAGGAGCTCCCTCGGGGCCTCGTAGATGCCGAGGAGGCGCCCGAGCACGCAGGGGTCGTGGTAAGTCGCCTTCAGCTCCACCCGCCTCGCCAGGGCGAGCTTGCCCTCCCTCAGCAGGCGCCTGAGGAAGGTGGAGGTGTGCTCGGCTCGCACGGAGGTGCCCGTGAGCTGCGGCAGGTAGCGCGTCAGGGCCTCAAGGCAGGTGGGGCAGGGCGTGATCACCAGCTCTGGCCCGAGGGACCTCAGCCTCTCGGCCAGGAGCTCCATGCTCTTGCGGGCCTCGCGCGTGAAGCCGAGCTTTAGGAGCGGGAGGGCGCAGCAGGCCCCCTCAAGCAGGGAGTAGGGCACCTCAGCTGCCTCCAGGAGCTTCTCGATGGCCTTCACCACGCCCGGCTCTAGCCCCGAGGCCACGCAGCCTGGGAAGACGAGCACGTTTGCCTTCTCGCCAGCAGGTGCCCCTGGCTGCCTGGCTCGCTCGCTGGCCCCCGGCAGGGGGCTGCCTTTCTCCAACAGCCTCCTGGCGAGCTCGACCACCCTCTCGGGCAGCGGGGCGCCGGAGGCCACGAGGGCCTGCCTGAAGGCCACCAGGGCATCTACCACGCGCACCACGGCTGGGCAGACCACCTCGCAGGCCGCGCAGGCCAGGCAGGAGAAGAAGCGGTCCGACAGGCCCGGCGAGAGCCCCACCTGGCCCTCTAGGATGGCCCTGGCGAGCATCAGCCTGCCGCGGGCGTTCCAGCTCTCGGAGCCCATGGCCGCGAAGGTGGGGCAGGCCGAGCGGCAGTAGCCGCACCTGAAGCACCTGTATATCTCGGCCACCAGCTCCTCCGGCAGCTTAAGCTCGCGGCCAGAGCTGGCCAATCACGACACCTCCCACATCTTGCCGGGGTTCAAGATGCCGTTCGGGTCTAGGGCGGCCTTGACGGCCTTCATGACCTTGATGGCCGTCGGGCCGTGCTCAAGCGGGAAGAAGCGGGCCTTGGACATGCCTATGCCGTGCTCGCCCGTGATAGTGCCCCCCAGCTCCAGGGCAGCTCTGCAGATGGCCTCAGCGGCCTCCAGAGCCCTGCGGGCCTCATCCTCATCCCTCTCATCGAAGAGTATCACGGGGTGGAGATTGCCATCGCCAGCGTGGCCGAAGGTGGCGATGAGCACGCCCAGCTCGCGCGATATCTCGCGTATCCTGACGAGGGCGGTGGCCACCTTGCTCACCGGCACCGTGATGTCCTCGTGGATGCTGGACGGCCTCAGGCGGGCGAGGGCGGGAGAGGCGGACTTGCGGGCACGCCAGATGCGGGCTGCCTCTTCCTCCGAGGAGGCCACCTCCACGCGCAGGTTGCTGGCCTCGCAGAGCTTCTTGGCCTCCCTCAGCCTAGCCCTCACGTCTGCCTGGGTGAAGCCATCGAACTCGAAGATGAGCATGGCCTCGCAGGCGGGGAACTCCATGCCAGCGTATTTCGAAACCGCCTCAAGCGTGGAGGCATCCATGATCTCCACGGCCGAGGGCGTGAGGCCACGGCTCATCACGTAGAAGACCGCCCTGCCAGCGTCCTCAAGCTCGGGCGCGAAGGCGGACATCACGGCCG
>CAZPDR010000055.1:0-2831 GCA_964585495.1 uncultured Candidatus Bathyarchaeia archaeon | reverse complement strand
AAGACCGCCCTGCCAGCGTCCTCAAGCTCGGGCGCGAAGGCGGACATCACGGCCGCGTGCCTGGGCCTCGGGAAGACGCGCAGCAGGGCCTTGGTTATCACGCCGAGGGTGCCCTCCGAGCCCACGAAGAGGCGCACCAGGTCGTAGCCCGAGACCCACTTCCGCGCGCGGGAGCCCGTCCAGAGCACCTCGCCCGTGGGGAGGACCACCTCAAGGGCCTGGACCCAATCGCGGAAGGTGCCATACTTGACGGCCCTCACCCCGCCCGCGTTCTCCGCGATACAGCCGCCTATGGTGCAGACCGAGCCCGAGGCCGGGTCAGGCGGCAGGAAGAGGCCGTAAGGCTCAAGTGCGCGGTTCAGATCAGCCCAGACCACGCCCGGCTCGACCAGAACGAGCATGTCCTCCACGTCCACCTCCAGGATGCGGTTCATGCGGGTGAGGACCATGAGGATGCCGCCTCTGGCTGGCACGGGGCCACCGCTCAGACAGGTGCCAGCCCCGCGCGGCGTGACGGGCACCTTCCTCTCGTTCGCCAGCCTGAGGATGGCGCTCACCTCCTCCGTCGTGCGGGGCCAGACCACCACGTCCGGCAGGCCGAAGTTCTCGGAGGCATCACGGGCGTAGCAGAGGAGCTCCACGGGGTCCGTGCTCACGTTCTCAGGGCCCACGATGTCCTCCAGAGCCCTCACCAAGGAGGCATCAACCATGCTTCCTGCCCTTCCCCAGCGCGGGCCGAATGGGGGATAAGCATTTGCGCAAGCACGGGCCAAGCGCATGGCAATCGCTTATATGTCGGCTGCCTAAGGCCGGGCGGGGGTCCGGGGTCATGTCGGGCATCAGGGAGGTATCTGAGGTAAGGCGCTTCGAGCGGGTGGGCGCTCACACGCACATCAAGGGCCTGGGCCTAGATGAGAACCTGAAGGCCGTGAGGATAAAGGACGGCATGGTAGGCCAGGAGAAGGCCCGCGAGGCCGCTGGCCTCGTGGTGGAGATGATAAAGCAGGGCAAGCTGGCTGGGAAGTGCATCATCCTGGCTGGACCGCCTGGCACGGGCAAGACGGCGCTGGCCGTGGCCATCTCGCGCGAGCTGGGGCCGCACGTGCCCTTCATCCAGCTCAGCGCCAGCGAGGTATACAGCGCGGAGAGGAAGAAGACCGAGGTCCTGGTGGAGGCCATGAGGAAGGCCATAGGCGTGGAGATACATGAGCTCCGCGAGGTCTATGAGGGCGAGGTAACGGACCTGAAGTTCAACATGGTCCCGCACCCATACAACCCTTACCAGAAGGTGCCGGAGAGCGTGCGCATACGGCTGAGGACTACCGAGGAGGAGAGGACCGTGGAGGCTGGCGCCCACATCGCGGAGCAGCTCATAGCCTACGGCGTTACCGAGGGCTGCGTGATCCAGATAGATGCCGAGACGGGCCGTGTGGTGAACCTCGGCTTATGCGCTGAGAGCGAGAAGGCTAAGCTCTACGAGATAGATGCCCGGAGGCGCGTTCCCAGGCCGAACGGCAAGGTGAGGAAGCAGAAGGAGTTCGTCTACACGCTCACGCTCGCGGATCTAGATGAGCTCCACGCCAGGAGGAGGCGAGGCGGCCTCTTCTCCCTCCTCTTCGGCTTCGGGGCCGAATCTCGCGAGATAGACCCGGAGGTGAGAGCGGCCGTGGACGAGGAGGTGAAGCGCATGGTAGATGAGGGCCGGGCCTTCATCCACCCGGGCGTGCTGTTCATAGACGACGCGCACATGCTGGACCTTGAGGCCTTCAGCTTCCTCAGCCGGGCGATGGAGAGCGAGCTCTCGCCCATCATCATCTTGGCCACGAACCGCGGCTTCGCGCGGATAAGGGGCACGGACGTGGAGAGCCCCTTCGGCTTCCCGCTCGACCTGATAGACAGGGCCGTCATAATCACCACGGAGGAGTATGACGAGGACACCATACGAGAGATCCTGCGCATAAGGGCGCGGGAGGAGGACATAGCCGTGGACGAGGAGGCCCTGGAGGAGCTCACGCGCATAGGCGCCCGCACCTCCCTCCGCTACGCTGTCCAGCTCCTCAGCCTGGCCGCTCAGAACGCGAGGGTGGCCAAGCGCGATCGCGTGGAGGTGGAGGACGTGAGGCGCGTGAGCGAGCTCTTCATGGACGTGGGCGAGGCAGCCGAATACCTGCGCAAGTATGAGGAGAAGATGATGAAGCACTAGGGTCGGCCGCGAAACGCCCTGTGGACTTGCGCATGGCAATAGGCCGTGGTGAGCAAGCTAGGCCTTGGCCGCTTCACGTGGAAAAGTTTAATGCCCCCCAGGCTGATCTCCTCTTGGCCCTTAGAGCACCCCGGGGTGAGGGCTTGCGTAGGGGCCGCGCGTATGGGTTCCGGGACAGGCCCCGGTGTGCCTACTGCGGCTCCACCCGCAACCTCCAGAGGCATCACGTCGGCACGCGCGGCAGGACGATATGGGTCTGCGAGAGATGCCACAACAGGGAGCACCAGCGCTTCCGCGTCTTCTCCCCCAACCGGAAGGCCCTGAGGAGGGAGGCCCTCGGCTTCGACCTGGAGGAGCTCAGGCGCAAATACTCCATCTACAGCTCCACGAGGGCCTGAGAGCCTTTATTAGAGCCGCGCCGCCCTGCCTCCTGGCGATGACGAGTTTGCCGAGTGCCGAGCGATGAGGTAAAACCCTTGCTACCGAGCCGCCACGCCTGCCCTCCGCTCGTGCCTCCCTGCTCTCGGGCTGCCTTCCTCAAGCCGAGAGGAGCACGCCGACCAAGTTGGCCAGGAAGTGGGCCAGCATGGGCGTGTAGAGGGAGCGGGTGCTCCGGTAGGCATAGGCC
>CAZPDR010000054.1:0-5692 GCA_964585495.1 uncultured Candidatus Bathyarchaeia archaeon | reverse complement strand
TGGCGCAGCAGAGGGGCACGTAGGCGACCTCAAGGTTCAGGTAGTTCACGCCAGCGTCCACGCCCACCGCTGAGAACTCGCCGACGGCAAAGGCGTCTGATAGCGCCCTGACGCGTGTCTCATCTACCAGCCTTATGCCTAAGATCTTAGCCACGGCCTTCTCCAAGGAGCTCTTGGACCTGAGCACCGCCCTCTTGCGCTTATATTCCTCTATCACGTGCTTGGTGCCCTCATCCATGAGCAGCCGGTATATGAATGGGTGGGGGGCGCTCTCCAAGGCCTCCTCTATCATCTCCACGCGCTCCCGGAGGGAGCTCGGCAGGCTGGAGAAGCGCTCGACCTCGCCAGCCAAGCTCAGGCCCCGCGCCTAGTTGTGCGGGTGCCTGCTTTAAGCAAGCCTACCACAGCCCATGAAAGGCGCCTGGGCGAGTTAGGTGAAAGTAAACGAAGGCCTTAAATCTGGCCATGTGAATGCGGGCGAGGTGGGCACATGGAATATGACGTTGTAATCGTGGGTGCTGGCCTTCTAGGCCTCGCCACCGCATATCACATAAAGGAGCTGAGGCCAGAGGACAAGGTGCTCGTGCTGGACAGGCTCAACGGGCCAGGGCAGGGCAACACAGCCAAGAGCGCGGCCATGATGAGGGCCTTCTTCTATTCTAGGACCAACTTCCTGCTCGCTAACACCTCAATAGAGTTCTATAAGCACGTCCAGGAGGATCTAGGCTATGACCTCAGGATAAGGTGGACCGGTTACCTGTGGCTTTTCGACGAGGCCGATTACCGGGCCGTGGAGCACGTCTTAAGGGAGCTCTCGGCGAGGGGCCTGGAATACCGTGTGTTCGAGGCCGAGCACCTGGAGAGGACGCTTAACATGAGGACTAAGGTCTCAGAGGACGAGGAAGCCAGGCTCATGGGCCTGAAGGACGTGGATTATGGCGTATTAGTGCCTAAGGCTGGCTGTGTGGACGTGGATTCCCTGGTGAAGTTCTACGAGGGAGAGGCCAGGAGCAGAGGGGTCGAGTTCAGGTATGGCACTGAGGTAAAGGAGTTGCTTGTAGAGCCTAAAGAGCCTCTCGGCCTTCCGGGCGAGCCTTTCTTCTGGCAGGAGGCCAGGATAGCTGGCGTTAAAACGAGCGGTGGCGTGTTCAGGGCCAAGAAGACCATCTTGGCCGCGGGGGCTTGGACCCCCCTGCTCCTCGACCAGGTGGGCATAGAATGCTTCATAAAGGCGAAGAAGAGGCAGATCTTCTCCATAAAGGTCGACCGCGAGGCGCTTAAGGAGCTCTTCCACGCCTCCGGCTACAACGAGGAGGGCATACTGCCCTTCACCATCCTGCCGGGGCCGCGGGTGTGGGTGAAGGCCGTGCCGGAGGAGAACGCCTTCTGGACCTGCTTCTCGGATGAATTCCCCAGGGCCTTTAAGGTGGAGGACGAGCCCGCGCCCGAGATGGAGTTCTACGAGTATGGCATCTACCAGGTGCTGACGAAGTATTTCCCCCAGTTCAAGGGCACCCGCCCTCACACGGCTTGGGCAGGCCTCTACGCTTATTGCACGCTAGATGGCCAACCTGTGGTCTTCGAGGAACACGACGTGCTGGTGGTGAGCGGCGCGAGCGGGAGCGGGGTCATGAAGGCCGATGCCCTAGGCCGTATCGCGGCCGCCCTCTACGCTGGCGAGAAATACGCGGAACTCTATGGTGGCGAGAAGTTCAGGGTGAGCGACCTGGGCCTGAGGGAGAGGCGCGTGGAGCCGGAGAAGCTCATAATATGATGGCGCTTAGCCCTCCTTCAGCTTGCTCACCACCCGGATGTCCGTGATGCGCGTGTGAGGGTATTGGCCTGCCTCGTCCTTCTCATACTGCTTCACGACATCCCACACGGCCAGTAGGGCGGCCGACACGGCCGTGAGGGCCTCCATCTCCACGCCCGTCTTGGCCACGGCCTCCACGCGAGCCCTGGCCAGGATGCCGTCCTCTTGGACCTGGAGCTCCACGTCCACCTTCGTTATCGGTATCGGGTGGCAGAGGGGCACGAGCTCTGGCGTCTTCTTCGCGGCCAGGATGCCAGCCAGCTGGGCTATCAGGAGCGGGTCGCCCTTCTCAACGCGCCCCTCCCTCACGCGCCTGAGCGTCTCGGGCCTGAGTGCTATCCTGCCCTCGGCCACGGCCACGCGCAGCACATCGGGCTTGTGGCCCACGCCCACCATCCTGACCTGCCTCACGTCCGCCACCCAGGCGCGGTGGGCCAGCTAGAGCTATATGTCTGCCCTACCTCAGTGCGCCAGCCAGAAGAGCGTGATGGCCAATACCCTGGCCCAAGATGGCTTAGCGGACATCACATCGCCCTCGCGGCCGCCCGGTCAGCGGTTTTTAAAGCCTTCGCTGGAGGCGTGCCCCAAATCCTTAAGCTCCCATATGTGAGGGGCGGGTGGTGTTGGCCATGCTCCTGGGCCTCATGGCCGACACGCACGACAGGCTGCCTCTCGTGGAAAGGGCCGTCAAGGCCCTGAACGAGCGCGGCGTGGAGCTCGTGCTCCACGCTGGCGACTTCATAGCCCCCTTCGTCATCCCGCGCCTGGCCGAGCTTGAGGCCAGGGTGATAGGCGTCTTCGGGAACAACGATGGCGATAAAATGCTCCTGCTCAGGCGCGCCAGCGAGACGGGAGGGAAGGTGGAGCTCCGCGGCCTCTTCGCCGAGGTCCAGGCTGGCGGCCTCCGCATCGCGCTCCTGCACGGCCATGAGGGGGAGCTCCTGCGCTCCCTAATCGCCTGCGGTGCCTACGACGTGGTGGTCCACGGGCACACCCACCAGGCTGGCGTGAGGAAGGAGGGGCGGACGCTCGTGGTGAACCCAGGCGAGGTGTGCGGCTACCTCTACGGGCGCCCCAGCGTGGCCGTGTTAGACACGGAGAAGATGAGTGCGGATATTATCTACCTGTGAGCTGGCCCCGTGGCGCGCGGGCAACCGTAGCTTTTTTATTACGCCCACCTCCTGCCCCACGCGGGGGACCCAGGGCGACCCACAGCTGGTCCCTGCTGCTCAGGGAGGCAGGTGTTCCCCCTGCCCCACGGGAACTCAGGGTCTTGCTCATCTCCCCTCCCGCCCGCTCCGCTGTGGTCGACGTGTTTGGCACCAGCGGGCCACCCCTCGGCCTGGCCTACCTGGCCTCCGCGTTGGAGGAGGAAGGGCACGACGTCAGGATACTCGACTGCCTGGCCCTGGGCTATGGGTGGGAGGAGCTGGCCAAGGAGCTCAGGAGCTTCGGGCCGGACGTGGTGGGCATCACGTCCACCACGCCCTCCATCTACGATGCCTACCGCACGGCCAGGCTCGTGAAGGCCGAGCTCCCGGACGCGCTGGTGGCCCTGGGTGGCCCTCACGCCACCTTCATGGCGGAGGAGGTGCTGGCCGAGTGCCCCCACGTGGACGCCGTGGTGGCCGGGGAGGGTGAGCTCACGTTCTGCGAGCTGGTCAACAGGCTCGCGAGGGAGGAGCCCCCCAGGGGCATCAGGGGCCTCTACTACCGGGCCGGGAGGCTGGTGAAGCACGGGGGGCCCAGGCCCTTCATAAAGGACGTAGACGCCATCCCCTGGCCAGCCTACCACCTGCTGCCCATGCACGCCTACCGCTTCGGCAAGATTGCCTTCTGCGTCATGATGACCAGCCGCGGCTGCCCATACAGGTGCGTCTTCTGCTCCTCCTCCAGGCTCATGGGCAACATCTGGCGCGGTAGGAGCGTGGAGGACGTGATGGGCGAGCTTAAGCTGCTTGTGGAGGAATACGGGATAAAGGAGGTGGAGTTCCTAGACGATACCTTCACCTTGGACATGAGGAGGGCGGAGCGCTTCGCCCGTGAGGTGGTGCGCGAGGGCTTAGACGTGAGCTGGAGCTGCTCCTCAAGGGCCAACACCATGAGCAGGCGCCTGGCCCTAGAGCTCAGGCGGGCTGGCTGCCACTCCATCTACCTGGGCATAGAGTCGGCCAACCAGAGCACGCTCAACTGGCTGAGGAAGGGCATAACGGTGCGCCAGGCCGTGGACGCCGCCAGGGCCGTGAAGGCGGCTGGCCTAAATCTGGTGGCCACCTTCATCTTGGGCATCCCCTGCGAGACCAAGGAGATGATGGAGAGGACCATAAGGTTCGCCCGGCGGCTCAAGCCCACGCTCGCGCAGTTCACCATCTTCACGCCCTACCCTGGCACGGAGGCCTACGCGATGGCCGTGAAAAAGGGCCTCCTGCTCACGCGCGATTGGTCGAGGTATGATACTCTCACGCCCGTGATGAAGCACCCGAGCCTCTCGCCAGCGGAGCTCCTGCACGTCTTCAGGAAGGCATACCTGAGCTTCTACGCCCGCCTGGGCTTCGTCATCAACGCCATAAGGAGGCACGCCTTCTCCCTGATCGCCAGGAACCTCAAGAGGATAGTCGGCATGCTGGGCGAATACCTGGCGGATGCCCTCTCCAGGCCCTCGACGAGGCCCCGGGCCACGTTTTTAAGCAGCCGCCCTGCCTGAGCCTGGGGTGGTGGGCGTATGGCATTCTGGTTCGGCGTGTGGAGGGACATAGACCGCGAGATGAGGGAGCTGAGGCGGAGGCTCAGGAGGGTGCTTGAGGAGACGACGAAGGCCGTGGAAGCTGGCCTACCCGTTCCGGGCGAGTTCATGCGCCCCCTCGTGGACATCTACGAGACGCCCGAGGAGGTCGTGGTGGTAGCCGAGCTGCCGGGCGTGAGGAAGGAGGACATAACGGTCGAGGCCACGGAGGACATGCTTGAGATCAAGGCCGAGGTGAAGAGGGAGGAAGAGGTCAAGGAGGAAGCCTACTTCAGGCGCGAGCGCTACTACAAGGGCTTCTACAGGCGCATAAGGCTGCCAGCACCTGTGAGACCGGAGGGCGCGAGGGCGAAATACGAGAACGGCGTGCTGACCGTGAGGCTGCCCAAGGCCGTTGCCGAGAAGAGGCACCGCGTCAAGGTGGAGTAGCATCTTAACACAGCCGGTGTAAGCCCCTTTAAGGCCTCGGGGAGCACGTGAGCCCCCTCCTTGTCTTTTTACATGTTTGTTTAAAAAACTCCATGAGGTGCCTGTCAAAGTTAACTTAAATCGGTTAAATAGCCCCCACCCCTACCTACCTCCGGGGGTGCTCCCGTGTCGAAAGCCATCATGGCTGGGCCCCTCAAGTGGGTCGTCGTGATAGCGCTCACCGCCATCGTGTCTTCCGCGGCCACCTGGGCCGTCGCCTCCTCCATCATGCCCACCAGCCCTCCTAAGCCAGAAGCTCCGACCGAGTATGCGAAAGCGGCCTGGATCTACGTGGGGCCCGTGGGCGACTACGGTTGGACGCACGCCCACGACGTGGGCCGGCGATACGTGGCCGAGCTCTTCCCCTGGCTTGAGACCCACGGCGTGGAGAGCGTGTCGGAGGCCGATTGCCCAAGCGTCATAGACGACTTAGTGGCCTCCGGCTACAACGTCATCTTCACCACCAGCTTCGGCTTCATGGACGCCACCATAGATGCCGGCAAGAAGTATCCGGACGTGATATTCTTCCACTGCTCCGGCTACAAGCGCTGGTCGAACGTGGGCACCTACTTCGCCGAGTTCTACCAGCTCTACTACCTGAACGGCCTCATGGCTGGCGCCCTCACGAAGACGGGCAAGGCTGGCTACGTGGCCGCCCACCCGATACC
>CAZPDR010000053.1:0-5786 GCA_964585495.1 uncultured Candidatus Bathyarchaeia archaeon | reverse complement strand
TTGGCCGGGTCGAGGTCTATGGCGCCCACGATGGTTACGCCCTTCTTCTCAAGGACGGTCTTGGCGATGCGCTGGCCGATGGGGCCTAGGCCGTAGAGGACTACCTTTATTTCCTCCATGACCCATCATCCGGCTGCCCTCCACCAGGCCGTATAAGGGCTTCGAGGAGATGTGGTCTGCTCCTGGCGGAAGGGGAAAGGCATTTCCGGCAACAAGCTCCTCTGGCCGTGAGATTAGTAGGCTTAGGCTAGGAAGCTCTAGCTCCAGAGGATGACGGGGAAGAAGGACACGACTAGGCTGGTCTAGGTCATAGAGGACCTGAAGCTGGCCCGCTAGGCTTAATTGGCCCGGAGGGGCCGGAGTTGATGGCGTGATCGACCTGGCCGAGCTACGCGATGAGAACCGCTCAGCGGTCAGGAGGTGGCACGAGGCTGCCCTGCACGACCTTGAGCTAGCAGAGCTATTGGCCGAGAGGGGCTTCTACTCCGATGCCTGTTTTTACGCCCAGCAGACGGCGGAGAAGGCGCTTAAGGCCTTCCTCAGGGCGCGCGGCCTCTCGCCCTGGGGCCACAGGGTAGAGGAGCTCCTGAGGGCGGCTGCGGAGGAAGGGCTCGATGTGGCCGACCTGCTCAGCCCGGACCGGATAGGCCAGGTGAAGAGCCTGAGCGACCAATACCTGGCGCCCAGGTATCCTGACTTCAGGGAGAGGCTTGGCCTGAGGCTTGAGGACTACACGCGCGAGCAAGCGTTAGCCTTCATCGAGCTGGCCAGGGAGGTGCTGAGGAGGGTGGAGGTTTGCCTGAGGAGGGAGGGCTGGATCTAGGCGTAACGCCTGAGGGCGAGCGGGTCTCGGAGCTCCTCCTGGCCTATGTGCGAGAGCTTACCTCAGATGCCCGGCTGGGCGTGAGGACGGTGGTCGTGATGGGCTCTAGAGCCCGCGGCACCTGGAGACCCTGGAGCGACACGGACCTGCTCGTGATAGCGCAAGCGCCCGCCGGGGAGTTCCCTTACACGCGGGAGGCAGCCAAGATTAACGTGGAGCTGAGGGCCTACCGGCCAGATGAGTTCCTTAAGGCCCTCTGGAGGCTTGACCTAACGGCCCTTGAGGCCGTGCACCACGGCATCGTCATCCATGATGACGGCTTCTGGCCGGAGGCGCAGAGGGAGTTCGAGCGCGTGAGAGCCTTCTACGGGCTCGTGAGGGAGGAGCTGGGCTGGCGGGCTAGGCGCTGGAGGGAGGTCTGCGAGGAGCTCGGCCTCCCCTAGCGCACCTCCAGGCCGTATTTGGCCGCTATCTCGTGGAAGGCCCTGACCACCCGCTCCAGCTCCTCGCGCGTGAGGCCGTAGGTGCTGAGCTTGATGCGCCTCGTCAGGCCGGGCTGGATGCCGACTATGCCGTGCTTCTTCAGCTCCTCGTAGAGGAAGAAGCCCCTCCTCTTGTGCTTGCGGGCTACCTCGTGGAAGCCTGGCGTCTCGAAGCAGATGAGCGTGTGCTCCTTGGGCCTGACGCCGAGCTGGCGGACGCCCTCTATGCGCTCCAGCTGCCCCACGAGCCAGCGTGCCCTCTCCACCTCCTCCGGCCAGCGCTCCACGCGCTCCACAACGTGAGGGAAGGAGGCCATGAGGGTGGCGAGGGCAGCGCCTAGGACGGGGCAGCCGAGCAGGTGGAGCTCCTTGTTGGGGAAGCGCTCGGACCTGGCCAGCACGTGCTCGGCCACCTCGTCCGTGAGGGCTAGGATGCCCACGGGGCCGCTCGATGCCCAGCTCTTGTGCCCGCTGGACACGAGCACGTCCACGCCCAGCTCACGGCCATCCACGGGCATGACGCCAGCCGTGTAAGCCGCGTTCAGCACGAGGGGCACGCCAGCCTCATGGCAGATCTCGGCCACGCGCCTCACGTCATTCAGGTTCCCGTAATAAGGATCCGCGTGCGTGAGGAGGGCGGCCACGGGCGGCTTCCCCGTGCGCTCCTCGGCGGTCTCTATGGCCTCCCGGTAGGCCTCCAGGAGCACTCGGAACTCGGGGTGGCCCGTGTGGGGGACCTCCACCACCTCAAGGCCAGCGAACTCAGCAGCCATGTAGGTCGAGTAGTGCGCGTTCGCATCTACCACCAGGGCTGAGCCCCCTCTCGCCCGCTTGAGGCCCATGAGGGTGGCCAGGAGGGCATCCCGGCACCTGTTCGTGAGCCTTACCACGTCCATGCCGAGGAAGGCCGCGAGATCCTCAAGGAAGCGCCTTACAGGTGGCCTATCTATCATGTCTATCCGGCCCTTGAGGCAGAAATCGCACATGGAGTAGCCATCGCCGAACTCAAGCAGGGCCCTCCTGGCCTCCTCGGGCAGGATGCCGCCTCTCTGGATGGGGTTGAGGTTTATGATGCCCTCTCGCGCGGCCTCCCTGCTCAAGCTGGCGTATCTCCTCAGCCTGCTGGCATCGAGCTTGCCCAAGGCAGGCACCCAGCGGCAGCCCACCACCTGCCTTATTGTGCTTGCGCTCCCTCAGAGCGAGAACTCCCTTATCCCGCGGGCGCTCAGCCTAGCTGGCTCCACCCCCCTGAACTCGCTCAGCACGTAGCGGAGCCATTGCAGCTCCTCCTTCTCCAGCCTGCCGACTTCCCGCTCAAGCATGTCCTCGTTCAAGGCCCCCATCCTGGCCAGGAGTTCCACGGCCTTCTCCACCAGGCCCCTCAGCCTCCCCAGCCTCTCCCTGAGGAAGAGGCGCTTCCCCTCCTCACCCAGGTGGAGGGCTTGCTCTATGATGTTCAAGACCACCCTGAGCCCCCTCTTCTCCTTCCTCCCCGGCCTGAAGGCTGCCTCGATGTCCACCAGGGCCGTTCCCTCAGGCAAATTGGCCAGGTTGGCCAGGGTCTTCCTGTCCATGATTAAAACGGCGTTTTCAGGTAGTTCCTCTAAGCCGCTCGGCCCTTCGACCAGCCAGGCCGGGCGCTCCAGGCCGGAGAACTCCCTGAGGGTCTGATACGTCTTGAGGGCCAGGTCGGTGGACAGGGAGACGAGGGCGAGACGGCCGCTGGAGAGGAAGGCCGAGAACAAGTAGGCCACCTTCTCCACGCCAAAAAGGACGCAGAGCTCCTCCAACGGAAAGGCCGTTGCAGCGGCCATCATCGGGCCGCCAGCGGCCTTGATAACGCTCAAGCGCCTGACCAGCCCGCTCCTATCGAAGAAGACCACGAGGGAGTGGTCCCCGTGGAAGAAGGAGACCGAGACCAGGCCCTTTTCCTCGGCAGCCCTGAGCTCCTCCTCGCCTGGCCTATATTCCTCAACACGGCCGCACCTAGGGCACCTCACCCTGAAGGACACGGCCGACCTCACTGCCTAGCTTTGGGTGATCGTGGGATTTTAATGTTCTCCCATGGCGGCCGCTCAGGGCAGCACCAGCTCCAGCTGCTCATTATCGTGTGCGTAGATGTAGATGGCGTTCCTTATGGACCTCAGCTTGTCTATGGACCTAAGGGCCGCGTCGGAGCGCCAGAGCACGCCAGGTATGTTCCTGCGCTCCACACACTCCCTCAGCGTGGCCGCATCACCGCAGTAAACCACGTTGCGCCCGTTGGGCAGCCTCACGACCACGGACTGGTGGCCTGGCGTATGGCCGGGGGTCGGCAGGAGGAGGACGTGCTCCGTCAGCCTGTAGCGGCCCCTCACGAGCACGTAGTCGAGCCCCTTCACGTCGAAGAGCTCGCGGACGTAGGCGTTCTTCATGAAGCGGTCGGGCGCGTAGGCGTAGCGGAGCTCCTCCGCCTGGACGTAGAACTTCGCGTTCCTGAAGAGCGCGTTCTTGCCGCAGTGGTCGAAGTGGAGGTGCGTGTTCACCACGATGTCTATCTCCTCTGGCCGGATGCCGAGCGCCCTCAGCTGGGCCTCCAGGCCCTCGTTCTCGCGCCTTATCACCTTGTGGAAGCGGGCGTGCTTCTCCGGCAGCTGGCCCAGGCCCGTGTCCACCAGGATCTTCTCGCCCTCAGAGATGACGAGCATGGGCTTGAGGGCGGCCTCATAGACCTGGCCGAAATACTTGCCATAGACCAGGAGGCTCTTGGGCAAGGTGAAGCGCCCGTCCAGGAGAAGCCTCACGCTCACCTCGCTCGACATGCCCATCGCCCAGCTGTGGCTCAGGCCCGTAGGGATAAAGGGTTCGGGCACCTCGCTGCCGCAGCGCTTATTTGCTAGGCCCGCGCTGCCCAGATAGAGGCCCCGATGAGGAGCCGATGGGCCGAACTACCGGGGCCTGAGCGGTGATCTCGGCGGGCTTAGCCGAGGGGCCGGGAGCCGATAGCTTAATTTTCACGGCCCCGATGGAGGCGCCCGGTGCAGGGCCTTGCGCTTCACCCTCACGGAGGAGCAGGAGGACATCAGGGCAGCCGTCCGCGAGTTCTGCCAGAAGGAGTTCACGCCAGAGCTGGCCAGGGAATTGGACAGGCGCGAGGAGTTCCCCTGGGAGCTCTACCGGAAGGCTTGCCAGCTCGGCTTCGTGGGCATCCACTTCCCAGAGGAATACGGCGGAGGAGGCTACGGCGTCCTGGAGAACTGCCTCGTGGTGGAGGAGATGTGCCGTGCCGACTCCACGCTCGGGACAGCCATCATCCTCGGCGACTTCGCCTCGGACATCATCCTCCGCTTCGGCACGGAGGAGCAGAAGGAGCGCTACCTGCCGAAGGTGGCGTCGGGCGAGTGGATATCGGCAGGCGCCTTCACCGAGCCAGCCCACGGCAGCGACCTAGCGGCCCGCCTGGACACGCGAGCCGTCCGCGAGGGGGGCGAGTGGGTCATAAACGGCGTGAAGACGCTCATCTCCAACGCCACCATCGCTTCCTTCTACATCACGCTCTGCCAGACGGACATGGACGTGGAGCCACCCTACCGCGGCCAGACGCTCTTCATCGTGGAGGCGAACGCGCCCGGCCTAGAGGCCACGAAGATCACGGACAAGATGGGCATCCGGGCCAGCCCCACGGGCGAGGTCTCCTACGCTGACGTGCGCGTGGGCGACGATGCCATCGTGGGCCAGCTGAACAAGGGATTCTACCACGCGCTCTACTTCTTCGACGAATCACGCATAGAGATCGCGGCCCAGGCGGTCGGCATAGCCCAGGGAGCGCTCGACAGGGCGCTCAAGTATGCGCGTGAGAGGGAGGCCTTTGGCCGGAAGCTCGTGGAGCTCCAGGCCATAGCCCACAAGCTGGCCGAGATGGCCACCAAGGTAGAGGCCGCGAGGCTCCTCACCTACAAGGCCGCCTGGCTCGTGGACCAGGGCAAGATGGACCCGGCCATCACGGCCATGGCGAAGGCCTACGCGGGCCGGGTGGCCGTGGAGGTATGCGATGAGGCTGTCCAGATCTTGGGCGGCTACGGCTACATAGGCGATTACGATGTCGAGCGCTACTACCGAGACGCCAAGATAACGGAGATATACGAGGGCACGAAGGAGATACAGCTCAACACCATAGCGAAGTGGCTCCTGAGGAGCTCCGGGCGATGAAAAAGAGAGCCCCAGGCCCTCGGGCCGAGAAGAGCATGGGGAGCAAATCATTATAAGCGGCCCTAGCGCGGGAAGTCCAACAACTCGCAGGGGGTGAGGAAGGTGAGCAGGAGGAGATACGGCTTCCCCAGGCCCAGGAGGCCCCTGCCAGTGGCCGTGGGCGATGAACGCGAGGTAGAGATCGAGGAGATGAGCAGGCGCGGTGATGCTGGCGTGGCCCGCATCGAGGGCCTCATCATCTTCGTCCCCGGCACCAGGCCCGGCCAGCACGTGAAGATAAAGATCGTCAAGGT
>CAZPDR010000052.1:0-5830 GCA_964585495.1 uncultured Candidatus Bathyarchaeia archaeon | reverse complement strand
CTAAAAGAGGAGCGGCCTGCACCTAGCCTCTCGACAGCAGCCACTCAAGCACGAAGCGGGTCCCGTGAGCTCCCGGGCCAGCGTAGATGGCGTTCTCCGGGAGCCCCCCTATCCTGTCCAACGGGTTCACGGCCACCACGCTCACGCCCGTGTCCGCGATCTCCATGTCGGCCCCCCTCGGGTAGAACTCGTCCCCAAGGTAGATCACCTGGCGCTCATCCAGGCCCAGATGGCTCAGGAGGTCGCGTAGCGCCAGGGCCTTCCCGCCCTTCTGGACGATGATCCTCGTCCTAGGGGCGGCTGCCTCAAGGACCTTCATTCCCTTCTCCCTGAGGCGTTCTCTGAGAGCGGAGGCCATGTGAGCGCTCATTCCCATCGGGACCGATATGAAGAGAGCCGTCCTGCCAGCTACCTCGACCTCCGCACTCACCCCCCGCGCCCTGGCCTCCGCGTCCACGAGCTCCTTGACGTAGCGTATCTCATCGTCTGACAGGATGAGGTCCTCGGAGAGGCGTTTCCCTCCCTCTAGGCGGCTCGTGTTGTTGATGGTGAACTTGCGGAGGGCGCCATCGCAATACAATATCACCCCATCGAGCGGCACCTCCAGCCGCCGGAGGGCAGGCAGCACGCGGCTCAGTATCTGCTCCTTGCTCATCGTGGTCATCAGGCACAGCCCCACCCTCCTGGAGGCCAGCTCTCTGAGGGCGGGTGCGAGCAGCTCCACGCCCGGGTAGATGGTTCCATCTACGTCGAATACCATGAACGCCCGGTCCAGCTCGGGCAGGCTGCCCAGCGCATCACGTAGCTCAGGCTCGAACGTGGAGAGCCACATATCAGCTATGAGCCTCCTCCTGCTCTCAAGGTCATCTCTCAGGAGCTCCAGTATGTTGTATAGCGCGGGGCGCAAATCCCCCGGGCTCAGCTGGCGTAGCCTGCTCTTGACGCTCTCAAGGAGCTCTGTCGAGGGGAGGCTGGTGCTCATGATGTAGGCTAGGCTCAGCAGGTCCCCTGCCCTGCCTATCTCCTCCAACAGCAGCTTCCTCAGGAGCTCCAGCACGTAGCCCTCAAGGCCCCTCCTGAGCCTCCGGTCGGATGCATCGGTGTAGATCCTGCACACGGGCTCGGTCCCCGAGGCCCTGACCACGATCCTCGCGAACCGCCCATTATCTCCCTCGAAGAAGAGCTCCACGAAGTCGTTGAATATGCCTCCAGCATAGCTCAAGCTCAGCCCGTCGATCTCCTTCAGGGGCGATGATAGCACCGTGTTGATGAGGGAGAGCTTGACCTCCTCCGGCATATCGATGTCCACGCGCCCGAAGTCCGCGGCTATCTTATACTTCTCCCTCACCTCCTCCCATATCTCGCTCGGCGGCTTCCCCCGGTGGGCCACCATCTCGATGACGAGCAGGTCCGCCCATATGCCATCCTTGTCCGGGAGGTGCCCGAAGGTGGTGAGGCCCCCGCTCTCCTCGCCCGCTATCACGAAGGAGGTCTCAGGGTCTATCCTATCATCTACTTGATACCGCTCGTTGAGCCTCATGGCCTCGGCCAGGTATTTGATGCCCACCATAGTGCTGAAGCAGGGGGATCTGCGCAGGTAGTGCTCCCCGTGCTTCCGCTTGTAGAACGTATGCCTGATGTAGATGGGCTCCTCTACTGTTGGCCTAAAGACGCCCGGGAGGCCTATGACGATGTCATCTATGACCCTCGTTGTGGTGAAGGAGCGTATGATCTTCCCCCTCCATCCGCGCTCGTTCACCAAGTAATCGATGAGCATCATCAGGACTTGGTGCGGCGTGAGGAACCTGCCGTATTCATCTACGATGCCGAAGCGGTCGGCATCGGCGTCCAGGGCCACCCCGAGTATGGCCCCTGTCTGCCTGACGACCTCCTTGCACTCCGTGAGGAACGGATCCTCCGGGTTAGCGTATAGCAGGTTGCCGAACCTCGGGTCCTTCCACCCGTGGACCACCACATACCTGCAGCCCAGGGCGTCTAGCACCCGCCTGATGTAGCCCCTGCCAGCCCCATGCATCTCATCTACCACGATGAGCTTCTTCTTAAGCCGCGTTCTTATGATGTCCTTCCTCAGCTTCTCCAGTATCCAGCTGCAGTAGTCATCTAGCGGGTCGAAGTAGGCAACCTTCTCCTTGGCCATGCTCAGGTCGATGAACTCGGGCTCCCCATCGTGCGTGAGCTGCAGCAGGTTGGCCCATGAGCCTATCCAGTTGGTTACGTTAGTGGGGGCGGGGAAGCAGGAGGGCGGGTAATACTTTATGCCCTGCCACTCGGCCGGGTTATGGCTGGCCGTCGCCACCAACAGGCCAGCGATATCGCTCTTCAGCACCTTACGGCCGTAATAGACCAGGGCCGGCGTCGGGGAATCGCGGGTTGAGAAGAGGACCTCGTGGCCACGGGCCAGGCACACCCCTGCCGCCCACATGGCCACCTCGTCCGCGTGCTCCCTCGAATCATAGCCTATGACGAAGGGCTTGTCGCTCAAGCCCGTCTTCTCGGCCAGATCGCAGATGGCGTGGACGACGAACATTATCCTCCTCCTGGTGAAGTCCTTGCCCCAGACGCCCCTTATGCCCGAGGTGCCGAACCTAGGATACTTCCGCTCCACGATGTAGTCGATGAGCTCCTCCAGGCCATCGTCCATGACGAACGCCCCTATCTCGTAAAGCCTGTCCACCGCAGCGCACACGAGGTTGACCCTATACGGGAAGTATGTGCTAACCGCTCTCTGGAGGAGGGGGAGCACGTTGTTCATCAGGAGGGGCCTGATGGGCTCTAGCTCTGGCCTCTGGAGCCAAAGCCTCAGGGTCCGCAGGAGGCCCTCCCTGACCTCCCGGCACAGGTCCACGTGCAGGCCAGCCGTCTCATGCCTATACTGGCCTGCCTCGATCAGCAGGGAGGTCAGGATCAGGAAGAGGTGGCCCAGCCTCCTATATGACATGGTGGCTTGTTTGGCCAGGACATCGGCGATCTGATCGTTTAAGTCCCTGATCTCCTTGTAGAGTTGATCAGCTATATCATCGTGTTGCGCCTCGATAAGGCGTGAGACCACCTGTTTAAAGCTATTAGTAATCTCATTCACGTTCCTATCCCCTTAAAACAGGCTCTAAAAGCTTTTTAAAGTTTTTCCTCCCACTAGCCGCCGTCCTACCGCCTTAACCGATTACCGTTTCGGCCCTTTCCCAGAGGAAGCCGAGTTCGTCCTTATACAGCTCGAAGAACTCGCTGTGCCGCCCCTCGATCTCCATGGCGGGGCACATGCCCCCGGTCCTACAGCACAGGTAGTCGGTAACCCACATCCTATCATCAGCTCTGATTATGCAGGCATAAATGGGTAGCTCCCTGCACAACCGAACCTCCATCTTCCCCCTTATCTCCGTCTTCATCTCGTTTAGCGGGCTCTTTATGGCCTGTTGGACATGCCCGATCTCAGCTGGTATCCTCCGCGACTCCAAATCTTGCTCAGCTATCATTCGCGCCCGCGCCGTAAGCCCCTCAGGATGGCTGATGAGCACCCTTACGCGGGCATTCGGCTCCTTCAGCCGCTTCTTCTCCTAGAGCCTAAAGCTTCATATTGAGCTTGAAACGGGCTATGATCCTTTTTCTGCCCCTCGGCCTCTAGATAAAGCAATATGCACCATGATACAACTGCGCTTCCTGTCGGGTCTTAAGGCCTGAAACCCAGGGGACATGAGTGGTCCTCCTACTGCGCTCTTCCCTCAAGATACCTACTCACGTGGTTCGCGATCTCGGCCACCTCCTCCGGCAGAAGGCCCCTTACCCGCCTGTCTGCGTGAGGGCTGTTGGCCGCGAGCTCGCGAGCTTCCCGCTCATCCATGCCCAGGGCCGCGAGGGCTAGGCGGAGGGCTCGCCTCACGAGCTTGCTGCGGTGCGCGAAGAGGCCGCGGACGAGGGCTAGGAAGAGGCCCTCGTCTTCCACCCTGAAGGGAGGCGGGCGCCTGACCAGCTTCACGGCCATGGAGTCCACGTCCGGCTGGGGCCAGAAGCGGTCCCTTGGCACGGGCTCAAGGAGCTCCACGTCAGCCCGGTAGCTGGCCGTGATGGTGAGGCGGCCGTAGTCGTCCGTGCCCGGCTCGGCCACCAGGCGCCTGGCGAGCTCCTCCTGGACCACTAGGACGGCTAGCTCAAGCCCTCGCCTGTCGAGGAGCCAGAAGATGAGCTTGGAGATGATGTGGTAAGGCGGTGCCGAGACGGTCTTGTTGAAGGGGGGCAGGGGGACCTTGAGCACGTCGCCTTCTATGACCTCCACGTTGGGCCAGGAGGCCAGCCTATCCTTCAGCAGGCGGACCAGGCCCCTATCGAGCTCCACGGCCAGGACGCGGCCGCTCCTGCGGGCTAGGACCTCGGTGAGGAAGCCGAGGCCAGCCCCTATGTCGAGCACCGTGTCGGCTGAGCACAGCTCCGCGTGGTCGGCTAGCCTCTCCATGAGGCCCACGTCGAGGAGGAAGTGCTGCCCTAGCCTCTTCCTAGGCTTTAGCCCATAGGACCTGAGGAGCTCCTTAACGCGCCTTACGGGTATCAAGGCCCGTGCGCTCAGGGGGGCCTGGTGAAGAGCCTATACCTGGGGTCCGTCATGAGCTCCTCCAGCACGCGCTTGGCGATGATCTTCACGGGGTTCGGCAGGCCCGTGCGCTTCTGGAGGTCCTCGAAGCTCTCGAAGGGCCTCTTCCGCCTCTCCTCCACGATGAGCCACATGAAACGCTTCCCTATGCCTGGCAGGAGCTCCAGGGCGTGGAGCCTGGGCGTTAGGGGGCCTGCCGTGTTGAAGAACTCCACGAAGCGCCTCTCGTTCCGGGCCACTATTGTCTCCACGGCTATGGGCAGCTCCGCCTTGGCCGCGGCCGTGAGGTCATTATATGATATGCGGCCTATGATGTAAGCTATATACTCACGCTCATTTCGGCCTATGTAAACGCGGTCCTGGGGCTTGAGCTCCACTCCCATCTTCGCCACGGCCTCCAGGAGCGTGAAGTAGTCCTCGCCCACGAGCTGGACGACAGGTCCCACCGCGGGGCGCCTGCGGCCAGGCCCCACGGCCCTTATCTCCCTGAACATGAAATCTAGCACGTAGGCGTATTCCTCATATTTCTTCTCCCGTGCCCTAAAACGCCCCCTCTCCAAGCCCGGCCCTCCGCTCACTAGCGGTATTGGTCGAGGAGGTCGAGCATCTTCCTCAGCTTCTCCCGGCTAAGGAACATCCTGCCCGATAGGAACACGCGGAGCTCGTCCACGGAGCCAGGCATGCAGTTCACGATCTGAACGGCTATGTCCTCTGGCACACCGAACTCGGCCACCAGCTTGTCCACCAGCTCGCGGGCCTCCGGGCCCAGCTTGGCGAACTTGACCACGTAATCGTAAGTGCGCTGGAAGAAATCGCCTCCCGCGCCTGGGCCGAGCTCCTCAAGGAGCTGCTTGACCTCCGGGATGGTCAGGGGCTTCTCCTCTATGATCTTCTTCCTCGGCAACTCTCACCCTCCGTGGGGCATGAGGTGCTCAGGCATCACGAAGAGCGTCCTCACCTCGCCGCCCACCGGCACCTCCACGATGTAGGCTCGCCCGCGCCTGCCCACCACCACGCCCACGCGGCCGTGGTAGCGCCTGTGAGGCATGCCCTTGTGGATGGCTGGGTCCACCTTGATGACCACCTTCTCCCCGACCGCGTATTGCCTGAGGATGCGGCTCAGCTTCAGCTTCCCCCGCTCCCTCGGGTGCTTGCGGAACACCTTCCTCGTCTTATGCCTTGGCCCCTTCGACTGAGGCACGCTCCTCACACCCCCTCCATGAGCACGTC
>CAZPDR010000051.1:2665-5837 GCA_964585495.1 uncultured Candidatus Bathyarchaeia archaeon | reverse complement strand
GGCACCTCCACGCACCGATAGGCGCGGGCGTGCACATCGCTTATAAGCCTTCCCCCCTGCCCCATACGGGCGTGAGCGTGCCGGAGGAGCACAGGAGGAGGGCGCCCAGGCGCCTGAGGTTCGCGATAGTGGTCGTGAGCACCTCCCGCTACCGGGCGCTCCAGGAGGGCCGCGAGGTGCCGCCCGATATCACGGGCGATATCGTCCAGGCCCTCGTCTCCGGGGCAGGCCACGAGGTGGTCTCCAGGTGCGTGGCACCAGACGACGTGAGAGTGCTCAGGGACATCCTGAAGGCCGAGATGGCCAGGGGCGTGGACGCCATCGTCTTCGCGGGAGGCACGGGCCTCAGCCCAGACGACGTAACCGTAGAGGCCATCAGGCCCCTCCTGGACAAGGAGCTCCCCGGCTTCGGTGAGCTCTTCAGGCGCCTCTCCTACGAGCGGGTGGGCACGGCGGCCATGCTGAGCCGCGCCCTCGCTGGCGTGAAGCAGGGCGTTGCCGTCTTCTGCCTCCCCGGCTCGCCAGATGCGGCCGAGCTGGCCGTGAGGGAGCTCATCCTGCCCGAGGTGGGGCACATGATAAAGCACGCGAGGGAGGGTAGGGGCCATGAGCTCCCGTGAGGGGCGCAGGGGCTTCCTCATCTGCCTTGAGGGCATAGACAAGAGCGGCAAGACCACGCAGGCCAGCCTGCTGGCCCTCAAGCTGAGGACGCTCGGCCTCCAGGTCGTGCTATCGCGGGAGCCCACGGACGGCAGGGTCGGGAGGCTCATCAAGGAGCTCCTGAGGGGCCGCGAGAGGCCGCCCTCCGTGCTAGAGGCCGTGCTCTTCGCGCTAGACCGCTACCAGCACGTGGAAGAAGTCGTGAGGCCCGCGCTCAGAGATGGCAAGGTTGTGGTCCTCGACCGCTACTACTATTCCTCGCTGGCCTACCAGGGCTCGGCAGGCATCCCGCTAGCCTGGCTGAGGGATCTGAACGCCTTCGCGCCAAGGCCGGACCTGGCCATTTACCTGGACGTGAGGCCGGAGGTAGCCCTAGCCCGCGGACATGCTGCCTCAAGGACCGTGCTAGAGCGCCCCGCCGTCCAAGAGGCCGTGAGGCGCGTTTACCTCCAGCTGGTGAAGGCAGGCGAGCTCGTCCTAGTGAACGCGGAGCGGCCGATTGAGGCCGTGGCCCATGATGTCCTAGCGCTGGTGAGGGAAGCCCTAGAGGAGCGAGGGCTGCTGAGTAGGCAACCTTATGCCAGCGAGCTGTGAGGGAGCCGCGGAGGGCAAGAGAGGCTTGGGCCTGAGGGAGTTGGCCAACAGGGCCGACCGGCTGGCCCGCGAATACCTGCACAAATACTACGGGTGCTCTCAGACCGTGCTGGCGGCCGTCGCGGACGCCCTGGGCCTTGAGGCCGAGCAGGTCTTCAAGGCCATGGTGGGCCTGGCTGGCGGCGTGGGCATCACGGGCTGGGGCACGTGTGGCGCCCTAGCTGGCGCGGCCGCGGCCGTGAGCCTCTGCCTGGCGCCCGACAGGGCGAGCTACGAGCAGGACCCAGAGGCCCGCTTCCGCGTTTACCAGGCAACAGCTCGCGTGGCCGAGAAGTTCAAGGCCCACTTCGGGGCCGTAACCTGCTGGGAGGTCCAGGTGGGCCTCTTCGGCAGGCACTTCGACCTGAGGGACCCAGAGCAGCTTAGGGAGTTCCTCGACAGCGGCTTCATCTGGCGCTGCGAGGAGGTGGTGGGCCTGGCGGCCCGCTGGGCCGTGGAGGCGATAGCCGAGGCTCAAGGGGAATAGCAGCTTATATAAGGAGGACATGCGAAACACATGGGGGCCGCACGTGAGGCTTGCGTATGAGATAAAGGACCCCGTGCATGGCTTCATACGCATAACGGAGGAGGAGAGGCGCCTCATAGACTCGCGGCCCCTCCAGCGGCTCAGGCGCATCAAGCAGCTCGGGAAGGCGGACCTCACCTACCCCGGCGCCACCCATAGCCGCTTCCTCCACTCCCTGGGCGTGCTGCACGTGGCTGGCCTCATGGCGGAGCGCCTGGCCGAGCTAGGGCACCTCTCGGAGGACGATGTGCTGCTCGCCAGGCTGGTGGGCCTCCTCCACGACGTGGGGCACGGGCCCTTCTCACACGTCTTCGAGGAGGTCCTGGCCAAAAAGGAAATGACGCACGAGGATGTAGGCATCTGGCTGGTGAAGTCAAGCGAGTTGGGGGACCTGGTGGAGGAAGCTGGCTTCTCGAAGCAGGAGGTAGCGGAAATAGCCTTCGGGAGGCAGGAAGGGGGGAAGGCCGAGGCCAGCCTGGTGGCGAAGGCCATGTGGAGCATCATATCGCCCGACACCATGGACTACCTGGTCCGCGACTCCTACTTCGCTGGCGTGGCCTACGGGCGCATAGACATAGGCCGTATCGTGGGCACCGTGGACCTCGTGGAGGGGGAGCTGGCCATAGAATACCCGGGCGGCCTCACGAGCTTCGAGGACTACGTGCTCTCCAGGCTCCAGATGTTCAACGCCGTCTACTTCCACAAGACCGTGAGGGCCGCGAACGTCATGCTCGCCCGGGCCATGGAGTGGGCAGATGAGGTGCTGGACCTGACGGAGCTAAAGGACGTGGACTTCTTCCTGAAACTGGACGACTGCTACATGAGGACTGTCCTGGTAACGCTTGAGCCGGACGGGAGGGAGGCCAAGCTGGCCCGGGAGCTGGCGGAGCGCCTTGAGGCCAGGAGGCTGCTCAAGTGCGTCTTCGAGAGCCCGGCCTCGGACAAGAGCGACCTCCTGATGAGCTTGTTGAACAGGCCGTGTTCAAGGAAGAGGTTTGAGGCCGAGATAGCCGAGGAAGCTGGCGTTGAGCCCGAGGAGGTCTTCATAGATGCCCCCTCCGTGCCCTCCGTGCCCATGAGGCCGGGCGGTGAACTCGCGGAGGCCTGCTTCTTCACCACCATCCCTGGAGGGAAGCGCCTGGTGAGGGGGGAGGAGGTGCGCTCCCTCGTCCTCGGGCTGGCGAGACACGTGGACGTGGTGCGCGTCTACGCCCTCCCAGAGCACAGGGAAGCCGTCCGCAGGGCCTGCGAGCGGGTCTTCGGCGTTCAGGCGCCGGGTAGGGGGATAGCAGTTTGAGCAGGCGGCCAGGAGAGGTCGTGCTCAAGGGCAAGGGCGTGGTCGAGGGCCATGTC
>CAZPDR010000051.1:0-2565 GCA_964585495.1 uncultured Candidatus Bathyarchaeia archaeon | reverse complement strand
TAAGGGCGTGGTGAGGGTGCTGAGGCCATGTTCCTGACGCGGGAGGAAGAGCGGGCCCTAGATGGCGAGCTAGGGCCAGCCGTGGCCCTGGCCATGCGCATCCTTGTGAGGCTGGGCGACCTCTACGGGGCCGAGAGGCTGGTGCCCATCAAGTCCGCGCATGTCTCGGGCATCTCCTACAAGACGGGCGGTGATGCCGCCCTTGAGTTCCTGAAGGAGCTCCACCAGATGGGCGCTCGCGTGGCCGTGCCCTCCACCACGAACCCCTGCGGCTTCGACGAGCGCATCCTGCCCCTGCTCGACCTGCCTGAGGAGGTCGTGAGGAGGCAGAGGGAGCTCGTGAGCCTCTACGGGCACCTGGGCATCGCTAGGACGCTCACCTGCACGCCCTACTACCTGAGGAGGCCTGAGCCTGGCGCTCACCTGGCCTGGGCCGAGTCCTCGGCCGTGGTCTATGCGAACTCCGTGGCAGGCGCCTGCACGAACAGGGAGGGAGCTCCAAGCGCCCTGGCGGCAGCCGTAGCTGGCCGGGCACCAGACCACGGCCTCCACAGGCCTGAGAACAGGCAGCCCGGCATGGCCTTTGAGGTGCAGTTCAGGCCGGCGAATGAGGTGGAGCTCTGGGCGATGGGCTTCCTGGTGGGCCAGGTGGCCAGGGAGGCCGTCCCACTCATCTCGGGCTTAAAGGGCCTCTCGGACTGGGAGCTCAAGGGCCTTGGGGCGGCCATGGCCTCGGGCGGCATGACGGCCATGTTCCTCCTAGCCGAGGAGGGCGGGGGAGGAGCCAGCAGAGGGCTTGAGAAGGTTCAGATTGGCCGGGAGGAAGTCCGCGATGTGATGGACAGGCTCTCCTCGGCAGATGAGCCCGAGCTGGTCTTCATCGGCTGCCCCCACTGCTCCCGTGAGGAGCTCCGGCTGATCGCTGACCTGCTCAGGGGCCGTAGGGTGCGGGGGGACAGGCAGCTCTGGGTCTGCACCTCAAGGCACCTCAGGGATGCCTGCCCCGGCCTGGTGAAGGCCATAGAGGCCTCCGGCGCCCTCGTCCTGGCGGACATGTGTGTGGTGGTCTCCTGGGTAGAGCGCTTGGGCGTGCGGACGGTGGCCACGAACTCGCCCAAGGCAGCCTACTACCTGCCCGGCCTCTCGGGCGTGGAGGTCAGGCTGGCGAGCCTGAGGGAGTGCGTGAAGCTCGCGTGCTCCAGGGGATGACCTGGGCCTGGGCGTGCTCGCGCACGCGCGATGCTTAATTAGGCCATTAACACCCCCTCCCACAGGCGGTCGCTCATGGGCCTAACATACGTTAGAGCCGTGGTGAAGTGGGGCGATAAGAGCCGGGAGGTAGATCTACTCGTGGACTCAGGAGCTACCTACACGGTCCTCAAGAAGGAGGTATGGGAATACCTAGGCCTCAGGCCCCTCAGGAGGGTAACGCTCATCCTGGCGGATGGCACGCGCGTGGAAAGAGGCCTCTCAGAGGCCATCCTAGAGCTCCCGGGTCTAGGGGAATATCACACGCCCGTCATCCTGGGCGAGGAAGGCGATGAGAACATCTTGGGCACCGTTACGCTTGAGATATTCGGCCTGGTGCTCGACCCGCTCAGGAGGGAGCTCAGGCCCATGAGGGTCTTGATGATGCGCTCTACCATCTCGTAGTCGCGATGGGAAAAAGTGCCTGCAACCGCCTGCTCTAGAGACCCAAGCCAATAGGCCTTCAGGTCATCGGGGCGCCTTAAACTCGCCTGCTCAAGCTGAAGGGGCTAGCTAGAGTTCCGTATAAACTTCTATGCCTAGCTCCTTTGCTACCTTCTTGGCCTCCTCTCTTACGAAGGGTGATACTATGGCTAAGCGCGGTCTCACGCCTCTAACCCGCTCGTAGAGCTGGCCGATACGCCAGAGCTCAAAGACATCAGCCCTAGAGACGCTCGACCTTATCTCTATCAGGATGTGCTCGCGGTCCGTGATGAGCATGTCCACCTCGACGACGCAGGGATGGCCGAAGACAAAGCCCTCCTCATCGTAATACGCCCAACGCTTCACGCTCCCGCCGAAGTAGCGCTCTACCACGCCCGTCATGGCCTCCCTGAACGCGTTCTCGGCCAGGAGGCCCCACCTGGCCCCGAGGGCATCTATGTGCCTGCGGAGGAGCTTGAAGCCCTCGTTCATGTCCTCCCTCAGCTCCCTTATGGCCGCGATGTTCTCCGCTGCCTGTTCCTGGAGCGCCCTTATGGCCTTGAGTATTTCATCTAAACCTATGAGGCCAGCTACAGCTAGCCTGAACTCCTCATCCGTCCTCAGGAGCTCCAACAACCTGGCCTTCAACTCAGCTAACTCCACGCCTCAGCACCAGCCGTAGGGCTATTCAATGGGGGATATATAAAACATGGAGGTGGCCCGCGGCCGTTCTGTCCTCTATCACTTTCCTCCGAACAGCTTCTCACGGTATGCGAAGAGGTCTAGGAAGCCGTGCCCGCTTATGTTCATGGCTATGACCTTCTCCTCGCCCTTCCGCTCGAACTCAAGGGCCTTGTCTATGGCCGCCCTTATGGCGTAGCTGCTCTCCGGTGC
>CAZPDR010000050.1:0-6001 GCA_964585495.1 uncultured Candidatus Bathyarchaeia archaeon | reverse complement strand
GCCGCCGGGATTTGAACCCGGGACCACCAGCGCCCCAGGCTGGCATCCTAGTCCAGGCTAGACCACGGCCCCTGTGAGAGCGGCCAGCTGGGCGCTATAAAACCCTTGTGCGTGTCCTGGGCTCTGGCGCAGCTCCTCGCCCATCACCCCCTCTTGCCCTCCTGGCCTTCTCGGCCACCCGGTTGGCTATCAGGGCGGCAGCAGCCCCAGCGGCCACGCCAGCGTCTATGTTCACGACCGTCAGGCCGAGGGAGCACGACTGCAGCATGGCCATGAGGGCGCTCACGCCGCCAGCGCCCAGGCCGTAGCCCACGGAGGTGGGCACGCCTATCACGGGCACGTCCACCAGGCCAGCGACCACGGAGGGAAGGGCGCCCTCGCGGCCAGCAACCACCACTAACACATCTACATCTGCCTCCAGCATGCGCTTGAGGGCTGGGAAGAGCCTGTGGATGCCCGCCACGCCCACGTCATAGGCCGTGAGCACCTCGCAGCCCATCTCCTGAGCTATCACGCGGGCCTCCTCGGCCACGGGTATGTCGGCCGTGCCCGCGGCGATCACGCCCACCCGGCCTCCCGTGCGCTGAGGTGCCTGCCCCTCCCTCCTCAGCACCACGATCCGCGCCCTCTCGTGCACCTCCACCTGCACGCCCCCCTCCCTGAAGGCTTCCTCCAGAGCCCTCGACTGCTCCTCGCTCACCCTGCTGATGATGGCCCTCCCTCGCTCGGACAGGAGGCGCTCGGCTATGCGGAGCAGGTCCTCGCGGGCCTTCCCCTCGCCCAGCACGATCTCCGGTATGCGCGTCCTGAACTCGCGCCCGACATCGAGCCTGGCTACCTCGCCCACCTCCTCTATGGCCGCGAGCCTAAGGGCCTTCTCGGCCTCCTCGACCGTTATCTCACCTCGGGCCAGCCTCTCCAGGATAGACCTCACGGCCAGCCCCTCGGCAAGCCTTTAACAAGCTGAAGGATAAGCCCGACGGAGGAAAGGGCATGGCGGAGCTCCTGGTCTTCATAGACTGCATGACGGCTGGCATCTCGGGCGACATGCTCCTCGGGGCGCTCGTGGACCTGGGCGCCAGCCAGGACACCCTGGCCTCCGTGGCCGCGGCCCTGGAAGAGCACCTCCCCGGCTGCGAGCGCCTTAAGGTCTCCGTGCGCGAGGTGAGGAGGCAGGGCCTGAGGGCCATCCGGGTGGACGTGGACATCCGTGAGGAAAAGGCAGGGCGCTCTGGGCGTGAGCTCAGGGAGGCCCTTGAGGCCTGTGCGCGTGAGCTGGGCCTGTCCAAGGAAGCCAGGGAGCTCGCCATCACGGCCCTCAACCTGCTCCTAGCTGCGGAAGCCAAGATCCACGGCACTTCCCCGGCAGAGGTTCACGCTCACGAGCTGGGCTCTGCTGACACGCTGTTCGACATCTTGGGCGCGGCCCTGGGCCTCCAGGAGCTCGGCCTCATAGGCAAAGCGCGGTTCCTGTGCTCGCCCGTGGCCGTGGGCGGTGGTCTGGTGAGGTTCTCCCACGGCCCCACCTCCGTGCCGGCACCAGCTACCCTTGAGATATTGGTCTCCCGCGGCCTCCCCATCCTAGGCGGCCCAGCCGAGGTAGAACTCACCACGCCAACGGGTGCCGCCCTCCTCACGGCCCTGGTGGGGGGCTCCTGGGCCCGCTTCCCACCTCCCATGAGGCCCACGCGCGTGGGCTATGGGGCTGGCGCCCGCGACATCAGCGGCCTCCCGAACGTGCTGCGCGTGGTGGTGGGCGAGCCCCTGGAGTTCCCCCTGGCGGCCGACAGGACCTGCCTGGTGGAGACGAACTTGGATGATGCCACGGGCGAGGTGCTAGGCCACGTGCTGGAGCTCCTCATGGGCCAGGAGGGCGTGAGGGACGTGTGCTTCGTGCCCATGTTCGCCAAGAAGGGCCGGCCGGGCTACATCGTGCGCGCGCTAGCGGATGCCTGGGCCGTGGGCCAGGTAGCCAGGCTGCTCATGGAGGAGGCAGGCACCCTGGGCGTGCGCGTCCAGGCTGTGGAGCGCCTCGTGCTAGAGCGCGAGCAGGTAGAGCTGCAGGCCTTCGGCAGGACGGTGAGGCTGAAGGTGGCCCGCGATGCGGATGGCCGGGTGGTGCGCGTCAAGCCAGAGTATGAGGACCTCAAGGCCCTAGCCCGCGAGCTAGGCAAGCCCCTGCGAGAGGTAGCCGACATGGTGCTTGAGCTGGCCAGGAGGAAGGGAATTTGCTGAGCGAGAAGGTTGAGGAAGCCGTCAAGGCCATCCGAAGGGAGATGCGAGCGAGGGGCAGCCTTCTCGTGGCTCTCTCAGGCGGCCTAGATAGCTCCGTGGTAGCAGCGCTGGCGAAGGCAGCCTTAGGTGAGCGGGCCGTGGCCGCGACCATAGCCTCGCCTCTCACGCCCAGCTACGAGCTCGCGGACGCCAGGCGAGTGGCGGCCTTCTTGGGCATGAGGCACCTCACCATCTGGCTGGACGAGCTCAGGCTGCGCGGGGTGAGGGAGAACGGGCCGAGGCGCTGTTATGCCTGCAAGCGCTACAGGTATGAAGAGATCCTCCAGGTGGCCGAGGCGCTTGGCCTCCGCGCGGTAGCAGATGGCACCACGGCCAGCGATGTGGGCCAGCACAGGCCGGGCCTGAGGGCCGTGGAGGAGCTGGGCATCTACACGCCCCTCCTGAACCACGGGCTCACGAGGGCGGAGGTGCGCGAGCTGGCCAGGCAGATGGGCTTGCCCACGGCCGAGAAGGCGCCTAACTCCTGCCTGGCTACCCGCTTCCCGCCCGGCCACGAGCTGAGGCCGGAGGAGCTGAGGCAGGTAGAGCGCGTGGAGGAGGTGCTGAGGGAGCTCCTGGGGCCTAGCGTGCTGGTCAGGGCCAGGAGGTGGGGCCGCGTGCTGCGCCTGGAGCTCCTGCCGCCCGACATGCCCCTCCTGCTTGAGGAGGACGCGAGGAAGGCCGTTCTCAAGGCCGTGGAGCGCTTGGGCCTCGGCAAGGCGGTCCTAGACCTAGCTGGCTATCCGGACCACCTGTGATGATCCCTCGGTATTTATCGTGCCTCTTGCATATAGAAAAGTTTATAAGCAGCCATTCCGTGTGACCTATTGCGTGAGGCGAAATGACGAAGGTAAGCATCCAGGACCTAGAGGCGCTGGAGAGGGTCTTCAAGGGCAAGCTCTCCAGAGAAGATCTGGAAACCCTGGCCGCAGTCCTCAGCAAGCTTACTCCCTCGGGTCTCAGCGCCCACGAGGTCATAGAGCTCCTAAAGGCCGTCATAAGCGTCTTCATAGAGAGGCAGAGCAACGAGCTCAAGGAAGCGGTAACCGAGCTGGCCCGCGAGGTCCTGAGCCTGAGGAACGAGGTCTCAGAGCTGAAGGCCTCGGTCAACAGGCTCGTCTATGCGAACAAGAAGCTGGCCGAGAGGCTAAGCTAAGGGGAGGTGAGAAACGGTGCCCTCCCGGCTGCGCGACGCTCTTAGCTGGCTCCTGCCAGATGAGGAGCTCCCGCCAGAAGACGAGGAGAGGCGCCCAGAGAGCCACGAGTATGTCGTGAACCTAGACGAGGACGGCGAGGGGCAAGGGCCTTCCCTAGAGCCCGTCTGGCCAGACGAGGAGATGGACGAGGCCGCTGAGGAGCTAAGTGATGCCTCCCTTGAGAGGAGCCTGGAGGAGCTGGAGGAGCTGATAGAGGGCGGTAGGCTCAAGGCCGTCGAGGAGGAGCTTGAGCTGGTCTATGATGCCAAGCTGGCGCTCGCGTGGAAGAAGGTGAAGGACCTGGACGAGCTGGTTGAGCTGCTCAGGGAGCAGGCAGCCCTCCGCGTGGAAGTCCACGTGGGCACCTCCGTGCTCAAGTCCATCACGCCTGAGATGGTGGAGGTATCCCCGCTCGTGGGCTACGGCCACTACGTGCTCATCATGGCCGTGGGCGCCTCCCTCGACCTGGAGGAGCTCTGGAAGACGGTGAGCAAGGAGCTATCCTGGAACGTCCTGGAGGAGTATAGCGCTGACCTGCCCAAGGTGGCCGTGTGCAAGAGCAGGGCCTGCGTGCTCTTCTTCCAGCCCGTGGGGCCAAGGCACGGCGTCGGGCGCCAGGAGGAGGCCTTCTACAGGCCGGAGCTCCTGAACATCCCCCTCCTCTACCTGGACCGCATGAAGAGGAACGACAGCGGCTGGAAGCGCTTCCTCCACGTCCTTGAGGTAACGAGCACGCGCGTGGACGCCATCAGGATCACGACGGGCGGCACCGGCCCGCTGGTGTTCTACCTGCTCATCGAGCGCCTGCTCCCGCCCTACAGGAGGTCTGATTACACCGAGGTCTGGGTGCTTGAGCGCCCCCTGAGCGAGCGCGATGACAAGGTGAACTTCAGCGTGGGCCTGAAGCTGAGCATACCGGCCCTCTCGGAGAGATATAAGGGCATCAAGCTCGTCCTCCACACCGCGGACGACTACACGCCCGCCCGCGTGGCCGTGGCCAGCATAGGCGATGCGGCCCTGGTGAAGGGCATTCTCGGCGCCTTCGACCCAGCCGATGCTCGTGAGCGCCTCCTAGAGGTGAGGACCAACATCATCAACGACTACGTGAGGGGCGCCTTCATGTTCCTTGAGGGCATCAGCGTCATGAGCAAGCGGGCCTTCAGGAGGGAGGCCTCCGGGCAGGGAGGCGCGGAGATCGAGGCCGCCGTCCGCGAGGCCGCTGTCAAGGCCCTGTCCTGGGCCTTCCCGGCCGAGGAGCACGGGAGAGACCTCATGGGACTCCAGGGCGCCTGCCTGGTTACCTTCTACCTGCCCTACAGCATCAGGAGCTTCATGACCGATGTAGCCCGCGCCTCCGTGAGGAAGGCCGTCCGTGCTGCTCTGGCCGACCTGGTGGCCGAGGCGCCCGTGGTCAGCTTCGTCTACCTGCCCAGCGAGAGCGAGATCCTGCCCGAGGAGGCAAGAGGCCTGCTGAAGCACAACGTGCTCGTGAAGGTGGACATACAGTTCGAGGGCTTCCGCCTCATCCACCGCGGCCTGTTGGACAGAGGCCGCCCCGAGCTCCGCCGCAAGGTAACCTACCTCAGGATGCCCGAGAGCCAGGAAGGGCTGCCGCGCGTGAAGAGGCCAGAGCACGTGGAGATCACCTCAGAGCGCTTCGTGAAGGACTACCACCTGCGCAGGCTCATCAGAACGGCCAGGCAGTTCGCCCTCAAGATGGGCCTCTTCGAGGACCACTCTGATGTCTATGAGCTGGTCTGGCGCACCATCTACGGGAGGGGGCCTAGGAGCTCCGACCAGGCCGAGGCAGTTGAGGCGCCCGCGGCCTCTGAGCAGCCTTCGAGCACTTCTGAGGTTGCGGAGAACGAGGTAGATACGTGCTATGAGGTCTGAGAGAGCCGAGCGCTACTTCGCCATGTTCAGGAGGCCTGAGCACGCGCTCAGCCAGCCTGGACGCCGGGCATCCCTGATGGGCAGGATAAGGCGCCGCCTCGGCCGCCTCACGGCCAACGACCTAGCCATCGTGGTGGAGGAGATCCTCACGGCCGCCAGGGTCGAGCTTGAGAACCTCTCCAGGCGGGCCGAGCGCCTGAAGGGCATCTTAGCCGACCTAGATGAGCGGGTGGGCCTGCTTGAGAAGGAGCGGGCGGACCTCTGTGCCCTCATGGAGAACACGCCATCTACCTCCCTCCTCATCCTGCTCAGGATAAGGATGAGCGAGATAGAGGCCGAGCTGGCCCGTTACGAGCTCCTCAGGCTGGTGGTCGAGGATCAGCTAGCGGACGTGGAGTATAGGATGGAGGTGGCCAGGTCAGCCGTAGAGAGGATGGAGGAGCTCAAGAAGAGCGGGAACTTCAAGAAGCTCTCGTGCCTGCTATCGCTCCTGTCCCCGATAACGTGGGTGCTCAAGCTCTTCCTGCCCTCCCTCAGGCCAGTAGCCCTCCTACCTCTCGTGGCAGGCGCATAAGAGCCCGATGGTGGTGGACCGGCCGGGATTTGAACCCGGGACCTCCGCGATGCCAACGCGGCGA
>CAZPDR010000049.1:0-6057 GCA_964585495.1 uncultured Candidatus Bathyarchaeia archaeon | reverse complement strand
CGAGACGCACCATCCTCCTCATGAGCCACCTGGGCACGCCTCCCCTGTGGAGCGGGAGATCCGCGACGCCCGTGCGCCTCAAGCTCGGGCTAGATGGCCGCATGCCTCCATTAAAGCGTTCTCGGCATGTAGATGGCGAGGCAGGAGCTCCCGAGCGAAGATATCCTCAGCCGCGCCTTATCACGCCCGTCTTCCTGAGGCGCTCCTCGGCCCTCGGGCTCACCAGGTGCAGCATGGCCTTCCTCAGGAGCTCCTCGGGCGCCTCCTTGGCCAAAGCGCCCACCGACATAACCCCGGCTACGGGCCTAATAAGCGCCAGCAGGGGCTCGGGGAGCGCTCAAAAAGCCAGCTAGCGCCTGAGCAGGTGCCCCTCGCGGTCTATCTCGCCTGCGCGGATGCGCGTGGTGGAGATGGGCTTCCCGTTCTCAGCCTTCACCATGGGGATGACCACGAGCTCCAGGGGCCTCAGGCCCCTCTTGGCCCTCAGGGCGTTGATCTCCTCTGCCCTCGGGGCCGTCTCCTCGCTCACGACCAGGGCCTCGAAGCCATCGTCCCAGGCCGCTGGCCCATAGGGGTCATTTATGGCCACGACCTCCGTCCTGTGGAGTTGGCCTTCACGCATTATGAAGACCAAAAGCTCCTCCAGGCGCTCTTTATAAGGCGCGACCTCGTGGGGCTTGTGCATCCTGGCCGCGAACTCATCGGTAGTGAGGCCTACCACCACCCTCTCGCCCACCTCGAAGGCCTTGCGCAGGAGCGCCTTGTGCCCCTTATGCAGCATGTCGAACGTGCCAGCCACGCCCACCAGCCTGAAGGGCCGCTCGGCCGCCAAGCCCAGCGCCCTCCCCTGCTCAGCCTCTGGCCCAGAACCTAGCCCAGGCGCCGAAGACCAGCCCGAGGGCTAAGAGCCCCCCGCCGCTGGCTATCAACAACACCTTGGTGGGCTCAAGGGCTAGGTCCGCGAGCCTCCCCGGGAAGAGCCAGGTGCCCAGCGGTGTGAAGGCCAGCAGAAGCCCGAGGCAGGTGAAGATCAGGCCGGGCACCGCCAGGGCCAGGGTGAAGAGGAGCTTGTCCTCCCTCGCCAGGCTAGCCGTCCTCACGTCCTCCGGCACCAGGCTCGGGGCAGCGGCCGAGATCGCCTTGAGCAAGGGCGGGGTGGCGAAGAGCATGAAGGGCAGCATGATGGCATACCACCAGATGGTGAGGCCCAGCGAGATGACCACTATTCCCTCGGGTGGCAGGACGAGGAAGCCCAGGGCGCACTTGGTCAGGATGTAGAGGAAGGCCGTCAAGGCGTTCGCTATCACGAGCATGGCGCTTGAGACGAGCACAAACCTACGCCATGTGAAGCGGCCCTGGAGGAGCTTGCCCAACATGAAGAAGCCGAGGAAGTTGCCTGGGACGGCCGCCGTCAGGCTGGGGATGTAGAGAGTGCCGTGCTTCACCGAATCGGCTATGAAGGTCCCTATGGCGGCCCCGATGGCGGCTGGCCAGGGACCGAAGACGATGGCGAAGACGCCAGGTATCACGACCGCTGGCCTGAACTGCCCGAAGCCCCAGGGCGAGGTTATGTAGGCGGTCAGGTAGGAGCCAGCCGCGTAGAGGGCAGCGCAGATGGCGGTGGCCGAGGCCTCTATGGCCGTCAGCCTCTTCCGCATGCAGGCACCACCCCTGACGCCATGGAGGCGGCGCCAGGATATTTATTTTGCAAGAAATCTCTATAGTGGTATAGAGATAATCATCACATGAAAAGATCTTCCTCCCTCGGCCTCACGAGTTCGCGGGCGCTCGCCCGCTCAGAGGGCCTATACCCGTAGCCCCTTATGATGACCACGGGCACGCCCTCGCCAGCCTGGCCCATGAGGAGCTCCGCGGCCGAGGCCAGCTCATCTGCCACGGCCACCTGAGTTGCCCTGAGCATGTAGCCGAAGAGGTCCACGTCGCCACGCCTATCCCAGATGGGCTCTAGGCCGGAAACGCCTATGGCCACGTTGATGGTGCCCCGCCTGAGGGGGCGCCCGTGCGTATCGCTTATGATGACGGCCACCTCCTTGCCCGTGAGCTGCCGGATGCGCTCTCGGATGCGCCTGGCCGAGAGATCTGGGTCCTCGGGAAGGAGGGCCACCCTGCCCTCGCCTGGCACGTTGGAGCGGTCCACGCCCGCGTTGGCGCAAACAAAGCCGTGCTTGGTCCGGCAGATGAGGTGCCCATCCCCCATGCGGACGATGGCCCTGCTCTCGCGTAGCACCACCTCCACGAGCCTCGGGTCCTTCCCGAGTTCCCGGGCTATGTTCTTCGCGAACTCGGAGGGCTCCACGCTGGCCAGGTCCACCACGCGCCCCTCGGCCCGGGAGACTATGATGTGGGAGACCACGACCACATCGCCATCCTGAAGGCCCACGCCCTCGCGCTCGGCCGCCTGACAGATGAGCTCCCCTACGTCATCGCCCTCCTCCACGATGGGGATGGTCTCAAGCCCTATGAGGCGTATCTCCCTCATGCCGCCCCCAGAGCGCCCCCCAGCCCTTATAGCCTATACAGGGGCGGCCCCGTGCTGCTGGGGGCCAGCCAATCCACCAGCTCGCGTGGGTCGGGGCACCTGACCTCGAACCTGATGGGGCCTAATGGGGATTCGCCGGAGGGCTCTGAGAAGGAGATGTGCCTCACGTAAGCGGCCTGCTTGTTCAGGTAGAAGACCAGCCTATCGCCCTCTATGCCGGAGAGGAGCACGGAGCGGGCGGCATCTGCTATGCGCTCTATCCTTATCAAGGCCCTGAGCTTGGACAAGGCATCCCTGCCATATGCCCTCGCCACTAGGACTTGGCCCAGCCCATCTGGGGCCGGCTTGAGCTCCATCTCGCCTCCGAAGAGCACGTTCTCCACGGCCCTCCGCACCTTCTCGGGGTCCTCGGTGGGGAAGACGGGCGCCTCCACGAGGACCTCTACCTCATCACTCCCTCTCGCTCGCTCAGCCATCAGGTCCCCTCCTCGCCCTCGGACCAGGCTCTCGCGAGCCTTGAGAGCAGGGACCTCGCTGCCTCCTTCAGCTCCTCGGGCGCCCCCTCGTTCACGAGCATGTAATCGGCCAGGGCTATGGCCTCCCCTATGCCGACCCGGAGCTCTACCTCATCTCGCCTGCGGAACTCCTGCCAATCGCGTGGGTCATCGGGCCTCCCTCGCGCCCTGAGGCGCCTGAAGCGCGTCCTGGGCGAGGAGTGGACGGCCACCAGCACCACGCGGCCGTATCGGCGCCTGAAGGCCTCTACCTCCTCGTAGCTCCTGATGCCGTCCACGAGCACCAAGGGGCCAGCGCGGTCTATGAGGGGGGAGCAGAGTTCCGCCACCACGGCTGGCCCTCTCTCGCGCCTCAGGGCCTGCATGAGCTCCCTCATCTTCGGCCCGGTGGGCTCGACGCCCCTGCGCTTGGCCTCCTCCCTGACCGCATCGCCCATGACCACCACGTCGAAGCCTAGCTCGCGGGCCACCTGAGAGACGAGCGATTTGCCTGAGCCAGGCATGCCTACCACGCAGACGAGGAGGCGCCTCAAGGGAACCTCACCACTTCCTCCCGCTCGCCTGGAGCTCCTGGCCGCTGGCTCGCTCCCTCAGGCCCTGGCCTGCCTCTTCCTGGGCAGCCGCACCTCAAGTATGCCCTTCCTGAACACGAGCCTCATGGCCTTCATCTCCACGGGCACGGGGAGGCGGGTCCGGCAGCGCATCTCGCGTAGCTCGCCCTCCACGTGGACCACGCCCAGGTCGCGCGGCCTGAGCGCCTTCTTCATCTCCGCCACCACCTCTATGATGTCCTCCTCCACCGGCCTCACGCGGATGGTCTCCGGCTTCACGAAGGGCAGGTCCATGGTTATCACCACCTCATCGGGTGCCACGGAGATGTGCGTGAGCGGCTCCAGGCAGCGGTTGCGCACGTCCCAGGAGGGCCTGCCCGGCGCCAGGAGGCTCTCGAAGAGCTCCTCCGCGGCCCTCTCCACCTCCTCAGCGTATTCCCAGAGCATCTCCATGAGGCTCCTGCGCCTCCTCCTGGCGGTCTCCGCCACGGCCAACACCCCCGGCCTCACACGTAGAGCGGTATGTCATACTCTTGTGTCTTTCGCATGCGGGCCAGCTCCCTCTGCGTCCGGCGCATGATATCGCGTGCCCTCAGCCTTATCTCCTCGCCCTTCTGGAGGAGCTCCTCCACGTCCAACTCAAGGCCCAGGAAGCCCGCCAGCACGCTCAGGACGGCAGCTGCCGCCTCCGGGTCCGGGTAGGCGAAGAAGCACTGAGCTGAGAGCACGAGAGCCGGGAGGCCTTGCTCAGCACAGTAGCGGAGGATGAGCGCGTAGGGGCCTACCATGATGCCGCTCTCAAGCACCTTCACATCGTGCTGCCTGAGGAGCTCCAGCGTCTCCGGCAGGCTTGCGGCCCCGAAGACGCCCGGCTGGTCTATGTCCTGCCTGTTGGGCACCGGTATGCCGGAGAGGGAGATGATGAGCTTGGCCTTCTTCGCCCGGCACCACTCCACTATGGCCCGCGAGAGGGGCGCTACCGCGTCGGCTGGCACGGCGGTCTCGGAGAAGATCACCACCAGCCCCTTGTCGCCGAAGACGCGGACGGGCGAATGAGGCAAGCCGCCGTGGAGGACTGCGATGGGCGGCAGGAGGTCGGAGCGCACGTAGGCTACCTCGCGCAGCCCCAGCTTCTGGATGAGGTAGTGCGTGGCTATCACGCCCACCAGGCCCACGTCCGGTAGGCCGACCACGACGATGGGCTCCTCGGGCACGGCCTCCTTCTCCACCACCGAGACCTGCAAGCAGGACACCTGGGCAAGGCTGCCCGTCGGGCAAATAAAGCCTAGCGGCGTCCTGCAGCATGGCGAGCTGGCTTGGCCGAGGGCAGGAGGGCGGCCCTCATAGTGGTCCTGGACGGGTGCCCCACGCGGGCGCTTAAGCTGGCCAGGACGCCTACCATAGACGAGATCGCGGCCCAAGGGGCCTATACGGAGGCCTGCCGCTCCGTTTGCCCCACGGTAACCTACACGGCCCACGCCTCCATAGTAACCGGGCGCTGGCCAGCGGAACACGGCCTAGTGGGCAACGTCTTCTACGACCGGGAGAGCGGGAGGCTGGTGGACCTGGATGCCGAGCCGCCCGACGAGCGCCTGAGGGCCCCCACGCTCTTCGAGAGGGAGAGCGCCCTCTCCCTGGCCGTAGGCGAGCCCATAACGCGCGGGGCCGACCTGGCGATCTCGAAGGCCCAGGTCCAGGCCCACGACCTCTGGGAGCAAGATGCCTTTGCCCTCAGGAGGGCGGCCGAGCTCGTGAGAACACACGCGCCCAAGCTCGCGGTCGTCAACCTGCCCGGCATAGACCGCATGGGCGAGCTCTACGGCCCCACCAGCCGGGAGCTCCTAGAGCACCTGGAGGAGGTAGATGCGCTCCTGGGCGAGTTCACGCGTGTTTTAGATGGGGTGTATGAGGATTACCTGCTCATCCTCCTGGCCGACCACGGCATGGTGCCCGTGAGGGAGAACGCGGATCTGGCCGAGCTCCTAGAGGGCCTTGAGGCCGTGATATGCCCTTCCCACAGGGCAGCCCACATCTACCTGGCGGACCGGGCAGAGCTGGGAGAGGCCCTGGAGCGCCTCAGGTCGGATGGCCGCTTTGAGCTGGTGCTCACGCGCGAGGAGATGGCCGAATACGGGCTGGACAGCCCCTTCTCGGGCGACATCTTCGTCGCGGCCAAGGAGGGCTACGAGCTAGGTCCTGAGGAGCTGAGGGGGAGCCACGGTGGCGTGAGCCAAGACGAGATGATGGTCCTCCTCATAGCCAACAAGCGGGAATACGCCGACCTGCTCAGGGATGCCTGCATCACGAGGGCGGCCGAGGCGGTGGAGCGCTACCTGCGCGAGGCGAGGGCCATCGAGCGGGCCAGGGAGCTCCTGGCCAAGGCGGACCCAGCGCACGGCTGGGAGCACACGGAGCGCGTCCTCAAGCTCGCCACGGACTTAGCCTTGGAGCACGGCGCTGACGTGGAGGCCGTCCGGCTGGCGGCCATCTT
>CAZPDR010000048.1:0-6090 GCA_964585495.1 uncultured Candidatus Bathyarchaeia archaeon | reverse complement strand
GCTCAAGCCCCCTCACGACCGCGCCCACCACGTAGGGCCTGACGCGCTCCACGCCAGGTTGGACGATGACCTCCACGGGGCCGAGGGGCGCCTCATACTTGGGCAGGCCGACCTCCAGGCCCAGGAGGCCCTTGAGCGCCCTTGCTATGCCCACGGGGCTGGAGAAGTCCACGCGATTCGGGTTATACTCCACCTTGATGTAGTCCGGCCCCACGTCCTCTATGTCGAGCGCTATCCAGGGCAGCCACTCCTCCAGCTCCTCGATGCTCATCTCGCGGCCGAGGAGGCGGCAGAAGCGGTCCCTGTGGAGCGTGATCACGGGCATATCGGCAGCCCCCTGAGCCAGCCCAGCTCGTTCCGGTATAGGGTCCTTATGTCCTCCACGCCCAGCCTCAGCATGACGAGGCGCTCTAGCCCTCCTCCCCAGGCCAGGACCGGGTGCTTAACGCCGAAGGGCCTCACCACCTCGGGCCTGAAGACGCCAGCGCCGCAGAGCTCTATCCACGCCCTGAGCTCAGGCGAGTAAACGGTGCTCTGGAGGGAGGGCTCCGTGTAGGGGAAGTAGCTGGGCCAGAAGCGCACCTTCTTGAAGCCCAGCTTGTGGTAGAACTCGCGCAGGATGCCCATCAGGTCCCTGAGCCCCACGCCCACGTCCATGACTATGCCCTCTATCTGGTGGAACTCGGCCAGGTGCTTGTAGTCCACGCGCTCGTTCCGGTAGACGCGGTCCACGCAGAAAACCCAGACGGGCGGCTCTGGGTGCTCGGCCAGGTAGCGGATGGTCGTGGCCGTGGTGTGCGTGCGCAGGACGAGCTTCCTGGCCTCCTCAGCCCGCCACTTATAGCCCCAGCCGGTGGAGCCCGTCTCCCAGCCATCCTCGTGCGTGCGAGCCACCGCCTCCACCACGCGCCTGTCCGGCAGGGCGCCTTCGCGTGGCTCGGCCAGGTAGAAGGTATCGTGCATCTCGCGGGCCGGGTGGTCCTGGGGCGTGAAGAGGGCATCGAAGTTCCAGAAGGCCGTCTCCACGAGCGGCCCCCTTATCTCCTCAAAGCCCATCTCCAGGAATATCTCGCGTATCTCACGTATCACCTCCTGCACCGGGTGCAGCCGGCCTGGGAAGACGGGCAGGCCGGGCGCCTCTAGGTTGAAGCGCTTGAAGCGCACCTTGCGCCAGCGGCCGCTCACTATCAGCTCGGGCGTGAGCTGGCTAACCTCCTCCTCCGGCCTCGGGAGTTCCAGCACCCTCAGGCCAGCTGGCGTGATGGTCAGGATGCGCTCCACGCGCTCCTCCACCTCCACGAGGCCCCTCCTCTCAAGGACGCGCAGGGCATCGCTGAGGCCCCTCCTGGCCAGCTCCTCAGCGCTCAGGGGGCCAGCAGCCAGCAGGGAGAGCACCTCTTCCTCGGGCAACCGCTCGGGCTCCCTCAGGAGCTCCAGGGTGCCCTGCCCGACGCTCACCCACCCTCTCCGCCTGGCCCAGCCCAGGGCTATGGCGAGTTCCTGCCGCGAGAGGCCAGCCAGCCCGGCCACCTCGCGAACAGGCGCTCTGCCTCCCAGCTCCGCCAGAGCTGACACCAGCCTCCGCTCGGGGAGGCCCCTCCTGGCGTAGGCAAGCCCCTCCTCTGTAAGCTCAACGCGCCTTTTCAACCGCTCCTGCAGGGAGAGCAGGCCTTTCTCGGCCAGGGAGCGGGCATCGCTCATCAAGGTCGCGAGGGGCAGGCCAGCTCTCTCGGCCACGTCCTCCGCTCTCGCCCGGCCGCCCAACTCCTCTATGGCCTTGAGTATGTCCCACTCTCGCGGCCTTATCTCCAAGCCATATCACCTCCAGAGGCGCTCGGCTGGGCGGGTGGCAGAAGGCCCTTCCCGGCGGCTAGCCAAATTGGTGGGTCATCACGCCCAGCTCCGGGCCAGTTCATCTCGCGAGCAGCATAAAAGGCTTGCGTTTCCCTCGCGCCTTCACCGGCCTACCTCATGTGAGCGCTTTTAAGCGGCCCTCCCAGCGGGCTTTTCATCCGCTTGAGGTAGTTAGGAGGCTTATCCGCCCGCATATCATGTAGGAAAGGTTTAAAAACAGGCGCCAACCGCCCCCCACCGGGGAGCATCATGGACCCCCTCCGCCTGGCCGAGGAATGGGAAGAGGAGGAGTGGGAGGAAGAGGAGTGGCCTGAGGAAGAGTGGGAGGAGGGCTGGGAGGAAGAGTGGGAAGAGGAAGAGTGGTGAGGCCGCGCTCCAGCGCCCCAGGTGGCGCTGACCCATTCCAAGCGCCTCCTGGCCTCCCGCCTGGCCCGCGCCCCTCAGCCAATATATGCCCCCGGCTTCTGGCGTGGTAGCCATGCCCCGCATAGCCGTGCTCGACCGGGAGCGCTGCCGGCCCAGGAAGTGCGGGCACGAGTGCTTGCGCTTCTGCCCCATGGTGAGGACGGGCGTTGAGGCCGTCAAGCTGGGCGAGGACGGCCGGCCGATCATATCGGAGCTGCTCTGCACGGGCTGCGGCATCTGCGTGCGCAAGTGCCCCTTCAAGGCCATCACCATCGTGCGCCTGCCGGAGGAGATAGAGGGCGAGTGCACGCACCGCTTCGGCCCGAACGCCTTCGCCCTCTACAGGCTGCCCGTGCCCATCAAGGGCGCCGTCCTGGGCATCTTGGGCGAGAACGGCACGGGGAAGACCACGGCCTTGAGCATCTTAGCTGGCCGCATAAGGCCCAACCTGGGCCGCTACGAGGACCCGCCAGACTGGGATGAGGTAATAGATTACTTCGGGGGCTCACCGCTCCAGGAGTATTTCAGGGCCCTGAGCTCCGGCCGCCTGCGCGTGGCCTACAAGCCGCAATACGTGGACAAGATCCCCAAGGTCGTGAGAGGGCGCGTGGGGGAGCTCCTGGCTCGCGTGGACGAGCGGGGCGTCTTGGACGAGCTGGTGGAGCTCCTGGACCTGAAGCCCATCTTGGACCGGCCCGTGGGCGTGCTGAGCGGCGGTGAGCTCCAGCTCGTGGCCGTGGCGGCCGCTATGGCCCGTGATGCGGACATCTACCTCTTCGATGAGCCGAGCAGCTACCTGGACGTGCGTCAGAGGCTGGTGGCCGCCCGGGCCATAAGGCGCCTGGTCCAGGAGGGGCGCATGGTCGTCGTGGTAGAGCACGACCTGGCCGTGCTGGACTACCTGTCCGACAAGGTGTGCCTGACCTACGGCGTGCCGGGCGCCTATGGCATAGTATCGCACGTCCACGGAGTGCGGGTGGGCATAAACATCTACCTGGAGGGCTACATACCTGACGAGAACGTGCGCTTCCGCCGCGAGCCCATAGCCTTCCACGTGAAGCCCCCCGCGCCCTCCTGGCCCGTGGAGGACGTGCTGCTGAGCTGGGGCAGGATGAGGAAGGCATACGATGGCGGCTTCGAGCTGGCGGTCGAGCCGGGCGAGATCCACGTGGGCGAGGTGGTGGGCATCCTGGGCCCAAACGGCATCGGGAAGACCACCTTCGTGAAGATGCTGGCTGGCGTGGAGGTGCCAGATGAGTGCGAGCACGTGAGCGGGACGCCCAAGGTATCCTACAAGCCCCAATACATCTCCACGGCCTACGAGGGCACGGTTGAGGAGCTCCTGAGGGAGGCAGGTGCCGATTTCACGTCCAGCTGGTATAAGAGCGAGGTCCTGGGGCCCCTGGGCCTTGAGAAGCTGCTTGACAGGGATGTGCAGGAGCTGAGCGGTGGGGAGCTCCAGCTGGTGGCCGTGGCCGCCTGCCTCACCCAGGAGGCAGACCTCTACCTGCTCGATGAGCCAAGCGCCTACCTAGATGTGGAGGCCCGGCTGGCCGTGGCCAGGACGATAAGGCGGGTGGTGGAGGCCCGCCAGGCAGCAGCCTTCGTGGTGGAGCACGACGTGATCGTGCAGGACTTCGTAGCCGACCGCCTCATGGTATTCTCCGGCCAGCCGGGCGTGAGAGGCCACGCCAGCCCTCCCATGCCGCTCCGCGATGGCATGAACGCCTTCTTACGCGAGGTGGGCATCACCTTCAGGCGCGACCCAGATACGAAGAGGCCGCGGGTGAACAAGGAGGGCTCGCGCCTGGACAGGCTCCAGAAGGCGATGGGTGAGTATTACTACGTCAAGGTCAGCGATTGAGCTCCTCCCGGGCGGCTTCCCCGTGCTCCTCCCGCCTGTGCATCTCGCGCACGAGGAGGGCTGCCGCGCCCGCGAGGGCGATCGCCCAGGGCACGAAGAAGGCCACATCGTCCAGCCAGCCCGGCGCCCCGAAGAAGCTCAGGTTCACGGCCAAGCGCCTCCCCTCAGAGCGGGAGACGTGGCCCGTCCTGTCCTCTGCCTCCACGTGCCACTCGTGCTGGCCGGGGCTCAACCTGACCTTGGCCACGTAGAGGCCGGTGGCTGGATCCAGAAAGCCCTCGTGGGCCACGCCGTCTACCACGAAGCGCACGCTCCTGAGGCCGCTCTGCCCGTCCTCGACCTCGGCCATGAAGACCACCTCCGGTATGCTGGTCGAGAGCCCGTCCTCGGGCCAAAGGTGCCCTATCAGGGGTGCCTGGTCATCTGAGGAGCCCCAGATGCAGGCTGCCGAGCGCCCGATGGCGGCCAGGAGCTCTGGGAGGCCGTCTCCATCCAGGTCCTTAAGGCAGCAGGCGCACCTCACGTCAGCTAAAGCCCAGAGCCACGTGAAATTCCCACTTCCTAACCGTGCTATTCCCATCCTCAGGGTGTTATCTGCATCCAGAGCTGCGAAAAAGGCCTTCCTGAGCGGGAGGACCGAGCGAATGATGGCCTCATGGGAGCTCTCGCAGAGGACTAACCCTGTGGCCCCGCTCAGCAGCTTAAGGAAGCTTTCGGCCTGGAGCAGGATCTCAGGTGCCCCATCGCCATCTAAATCAGGCATGAGGAAGGGCCCTCCCAGGTGGGCTGGCCTGGAATAGAGCCTTAAGCTCCACAGGACCTTCATGCTATCTAGCTTAAGCAGGTGTAGGGCCCTGTAAGAGGCGTTCTCGGCCAGGAGCAGGCAGCAGGTGCTGTTGTAGGCCGTGAGCTGGGCATCTATGGCCCAGGAGAGCCATTCCAGCTCTAGGCCGGGGCGCACGTCCCCGCTTGGCTCGATGAGGCATACCGACCAATTCCCTCCCCAGCGCCTCAGGACCAGGAGCAGCCCGCCTGGCAGGAGGCAGGCCCTCAGCACGTCCGCTGGCCCTGGCTCGTAGGTCCAGGCCACCTCTAGCTTCTCAAGCGAGAGGCAGAGGAAGGCACCTCCCACGCGGAGGAAGGCAAGGCCCTTGCTCGGGAAGCCAAGGAGCTCCACCTCCTCGCCAGGCCAGATGCGCTCCCATACGATGCTCAGGCTGGCGTTCAGCACGGTGAGGGAGCCGTTCGCGATCACGAGCAGGCGGCCTGAGGAAGCAGCTACCTCCTTGGCTATCCCCTTCCTCTCCGGGCTCGCGGCCAGGAAGGTGCCATTCGCGCCCGAGAGGGCCACCAAGCGCCAGGTCCCCGCGCCGTTGAGGAGGAAGATGGCCCTGAGGTCGCCTTCCCCGAGCTCAAGGCCGAGCAGATCGGCTGTGTTGGCGTTCAACCTGCGCTCCCACAGGAAATAGGTCCTGGGCTCAGCAGGCGAGGCGACTTGCTCGCCCAGCCTTCCCTCCCTGGCACCTCCGGCCGTCGGGCAGGCGAGCGCCAGCAGGCAGATGGCCGTGAGCAGGAGGACGATGGGGCCATGCCTGGCCGTCAAGGTCGCTCCACCAGGATCTTCACGCGCTCATCGCCTTTAACCTCTACCCCCCTCAGGCAGGACGCGAAGGCCAGCACGAGCGAGCGGAGGAGCTCCCGCACGAAGGGCTTGAGGGGCACCTCCCTCCCGGCCAGGAAGAGCTCCGCCTCCTTCCGCGCCCGGGCCTCGGCCCTCCTCCTAGCCAGCTCGGCCAACATGTCCGCCAGCTCACCCAGCTCTTCAAAGGTGAAGGCGGGCCTGCCGAGCTCCTCCACCCAGGCCCCCTTCTCCGGCACCACGAAGGCCAGCACGGGCCTGACCTGGCGGCCAGCCAGGAGCTCCCTCGCCTCCTCAAGGCCCCTGGCCACGACCACCTTCAGCACCT
>CAZPDR010000047.1:4109-6224 GCA_964585495.1 uncultured Candidatus Bathyarchaeia archaeon | reverse complement strand
CCTCGGCCACCAGGTCCACTTCCTTGTAGGCCGGGTCGTTCTCCTCGGCCAGCACGCGCAGGGAGGCACAGCGGACCGCGATGCCCTTGCTCTCAAGGCGCCTCATCACGTCCTGCCCACGGAAGCGCCTCTTGGCGGCCGCGCGGCTCATCATGCGGCCAGCCCCGTGGGCCGTGCTTCCGAACGTGATCTCCATGGCCTTCTCCGTGCCCACCAGCACCCAGGAGGCCGTGCCCATGCTGCCCGGTATGAGGACGCACTGCCCCACGGCCCTGTGGTCCTTCGGGACGGCTGGGTGCCCTGGCGGGAAGGCACGGGTGGCGCCCTTCCTGTGCACGAACACCTTCACGCGCTGCCCATCCACCGTGTGCTCCTCCACCTTGGCTATGTTGTGGGCCACATCGTAGCAGAGGTTCATCTCCATGTCCTCGGCCGAGCGCCCGAAGACCTGCTCGAAGGACTGCCGCACCCAGTGCATGATGGCGTGGCGGTTGCAGAAGGCGTAGTTCACGGCACAGCACATGGCCGCGAAGTAGTCCTCGGCCTCCCTGCTCGTGCCAGGCGCACAGGCGAGCTCGCGGTCGGGCAGCCTGATGCCATACTTGCGCACCGCCCTCTCCATCACTCGCAGGTAATCGCTGCAGATCTGGTGCCCGAAGCCGCGGGAGCCACAGTGTATCATGACCGTTACCTGCCCCTCGTGCGTGATGCCGAAGACCCTGGCCACCCTCGGGTCGAAGATCTTGTCCACCTTCTGGACCTCAAGGAAGTGGTTGCCGCTCCCCAGCGTGCCGATCTGGGCTAGGCCGCGGTTCTTGGCCGTGGGGCTCACCTTGGCCGGGTCAGCGCCCGGCATGCAGCCTTGCTCCTCGCAGTGCTCCACGTCCTCCGGCCAGCCGAAGCCGCGGTCCACGAGCCACTGGACGCCCTCCACCACCATGTTGTCCAGGTCCCTCGGGCTCACGCGGAAGTCCTTGCGCCTGCTGCCCAGGCCGCAGGGCACGTTGCGGAAGAGCGTGTCCACGAGCTTGCGTATCACGGGCCTAACGTCCTGCTCGCTGAGGTTCGTGGTGATGAGCCTGACGCCGCAGTTGATGTCGTAGCCCACGCCCCCCGGGCTGATGACGCCCTCGTAGTAGTCCGTGGCCGCCACGCCGCCGATCGGGAAGCCGTAGCCCTCGTGCCCATCGGGCAGCACGATCGCGTGCTTGTAGATGCCCGGGAGGCAGGCCACGTTAGCCGCCTGCCAGAGCGTCCTGTCCTGCCTCATCTTGGCCAGCAGGGCCTCGTTGGCGAATATGATGGCTGGCACGCGCATATCCGGCCTGTATTTGGGTATGCGCCAGGTGTATTCATCTACCTTCTCGATCGGTATGTTCACGCTCAAGGCCACCCCTAGCGGCCGGTGTAAGTGCTGCTATTTAAGCCGTTCTTCCGGTTGTCCTCCCAAGGCTTATATGGCGTTCGGCGCCCGGGTGGCGGAGGGATGTTCAGGTGGTCCTGAGGGAGGTAAGGATCCACGGCCGGGGGGGCCAGGGGGCTGTTACGGCTGCCCAGCTCATAGCGGAGGCGGCCTTCAGGGAGGGAAAGCACGCGATGGCCTTCCCCTTCTTCGGCGCCGAGAGGCGCGGGGCGCCCGTTAGGGCCTTCGCCCGCATTTCTGACGAGCCCATCTACATCAGGAGCCAGATCTACGAGCCCGACATAGTGATGGTGCTGGACCCCTCCCTCACCGAGATGCCCGACGTAACGGAGGGCCTGAAGGAGGGCGGCTTGCTCATCCTGAACACGCGCAGGAAGCCCGAGGAGCTGGAGCTCGGCAACTATAGGGTGGCCACGGTGGACGCCACGGGCATAGCCATCGAGCTAGGCCTCATAGTGGCTGGCTGGCCGGTCGTGAACACGCCCATGTGCGGTGCCTTCGTGGCCGCCACGGGCGAGGTGGGCCTGGACACCATGTTGGACGTGATAAGGGCTCACTGGCCGGGCAAGGTGGGCGAGAGGAACGCCCAGGCCGCCAGGCTGGCCTACGAGCGGCTGGTGAAGGGCTGGTGAGGGAGCAGGGCTGGCGCTTATCCGGCCGCGGCCTCTTCTGGCCCGGTGAGGGAGCTCCAC
>CAZPDR010000047.1:0-4009 GCA_964585495.1 uncultured Candidatus Bathyarchaeia archaeon | reverse complement strand
TGGCAGAGCGCCTTCACGCCAACTTCTACCACAACTTCATAAGGGACCCTAAGAGCTTCAGGGCCTACCGGGCGGATGTGCTGAGGCTGGTGGGCGTGCTCACGCGCGTGGTCGAGAGCGCCCTGGGCCAGCAGGGCTCATAAGCAGGCTGCCTGTGAAAGGCAGGGAAGCAGGCGAGCTCAGGCCACGAGCTCCTCGGCCAGCCTCTCCCCTATGGCCACGCACTCCTCCAGCACGCGCCCCGCGTCCAGGGTGGCGTAATGGCCGTCTCGGTAGAGCACGCGGCCATCTACCATGGTGAGCACCACGTCCGCCCGGCTGGCGCAGTAGACGAGCGTGGACACGGGGTCGTAGGTGGGGAGGAGGCCCTCGCGCAGCCTCACGGCCACAAGGTCCGCCCTCTTGCCAGGCTCAAGGGAGCCCACCTGGCCCGCTAGGCCGAGGGCGCTCGCGCCAGCTAGGGTGGCCATCTCAAGGGCCTGCCAGGCCGTCAGCACCGGGGCCTCGGCTCTCGATGCCCTCTGGAGGAAGATGGCGGCCCTCATCTCCTCGAAGAGGTCGAGCACGTTGTTGCTGGCCGCGCTGTCCGTGCCTAGGGCGACCGTGGCGCCAGAGGCGAGGAGCTCAGGTATCCTCGCGATGCCGCTCCCCAGCTTTGCGTTGCTCTTGGGGCAGTGGGCCACGGGCGCCCTCTCCTTGGCCAGGAGGGCTATGTCCTCGTCCGTTAGGTGGACGCAGTGCGCCAGGAGCGTGTCAGGCCCCAGGAGGCCCAGGTCGGCCAGATAGCGCGTCGGCGTCTTGCCCACGCTGCCGGGCAGGCTGGTGCCCAGGAGCTCCGAGATGGCCGCGAGCTCGCCCGTCCCCCGCGTGAAGAACTCCAGCTCGGCCCTCGTCTCGGCCAGGTGGAGGGCAAGGGGCAGCCCCCTCTCGCGTGCCACCTCAGCCGTCAGCTTCAGCAGCTCAGGCGGGTTCGCGTAGGGCGAGTGAGGCGAAAGCCCTACCCTGATGGGGCCGCGCGCCTCCCTCCTCGCCTCCTCGACGGCCCTGAGGGAGCTCCTGAGCGCCTCCTCCGCCTCCCTCTCGCCCTGGAACACCTCCTGATACACCACGCCCCTCAGGCCAGCCTCCGATATCGCCCTGGCCACCGAGCTGCCGAAGGGGGTGCAGTCGGCTAGGCAGGTGATGCCAGCCCTGAGGGCCTCAAGGCAGCCGAGCCTGGCGGACCAGAGGAAGTCGCGCTCGTCGAGGAGCTCGCTGGGGCCTATGATGCCCGCCGCCAGCCAGGCGAAGAGGGTGGCGTTGTCCTCTAGGCCGCGCAGGACGGTGTAGCAGACGTGCGAATGCGCGTTCACCAGGCCCGGCAAGATGATGGCCCGCCCCAGGTCCAGCAGCTCATCGCGGCCAGCCTCATGTCTCACGCGCTCGAAGGGGCCTACGGCCATCACGCGCCCTTCCTCGACCAGGACAGCGCCATCCCTGATGGGCGCATCGGCCACGGGCACGACCCACTCGGCCCTGAGCAGCAAGGCGGGGCGCCCCCTCGTGCTGCATCGTGCCCGGGCGCGGCATAGGCCTTTGCCCCTCGCGCGGCCACTGGCTAAGCCTTATCATGTGGTCCGCCCATACCTGCCGGGTGGGAGATTGGCCGAGGCCGAGCTGAGGACCTACCGGGATTGGCCCATAGCGCCCATCTCCAGGCCCACGCCTGGGGCCTCGGGGCTCACGGGCACCTGGCGCACCTTCAGGCCCGTGATACGCGAGGAGAGGTGCGTGAAGTGCCTCATGTGCTGGCTCTTCTGCCCAGAGGGCGCCATCTACGTGGGTGAGGAAGGGCAGCCCGTGGTGAACTACGATTACTGCAAGGGCTGCGGCGTCTGCGCCTCTGAGTGCCGCCACGGGGCCATAGAGATGGTGCGCGAGGAGGTGGGTGTCTGATGGCCGTGAGCGCTAGGGCGAGGGCCAAGGAGGGCTGGCTCAGCCTCATGGTGACGGGCAACCACGCTGCCGCCTGGGCCGTGAAAGCGGCCCGCGTCCAGGTCGTGGCCGCCTACCCCATCACGCCCCAGACTACCATAGTGGAGAAGATAGCTGAGTTCGTGGAGAAGGGCGAGCTGAAGGCCGAGTATATCCGCGTGGAGAGCGAGCACTCCGCCATGACGGCCTGCATAGGCGCCTCGGCCGCGGGGGCCAGGGCCTTCACGGCCACAGCCGCCCACGGGCTAGCGCTCATGCACGAGTGCCTCTGGTGGGCTGCTGGCGCGAGGCTGCCCATCGTGATGGCCGTGGTGAACAGGGCCATGGGGCCCGGCTGGAACATCTGGACCGACTACTGCGACACCATGGCCCAGCGCGACCTGGGCTGGGTGCAGATCTACTGCGCGGACAACCAGGAGGTCTTCGACAGCATCATCCAGGCCTACCGGCTGGCCGAGGACCCGCGCGTCATGCTGCCCGTCATGGTGGACCTTGAGGCCTTCATCCTCAGCCACACCTACATGCCCGTGCACGTGCCCCCGCAGGACGAGATAGACGATTGGCTGCCGCCCTACAAGCCAGCCTGGACGCTCGACCCGGAGGAGCCCATAACGCACGGCAACCTGGTCTTCCCGGCCCACTACATGGAGTTCCGCTACCTCATGCAGGAGGCCATGGAGAACGTGAAGGAGCTCCTGCCCAAGATAGGCGAGGACTACAGGCGCCGCTTCGGCCTCACGGGCCTGGACTTCGTGGAGACCTACAGGTGCGAGGACGCGGACGCGCTGCTGCTCACCATGGGCACTATGGGCGTGGAGGCGCGCATGACGGTCGATAGGCTGAGAGAGCGCGGGCACAAGATAGGGCTTGCCCGCGTGCGCGTGTTCAGGCCCTTCCCGGTGGAGCAGATAAGGCGCCTGCTGGAGGGCGTGGAGAAGGTGGTGGTCATAGACAGGCACATCTCCTACGGCGCGGAGGGAGCCCTGGCCATGGAGACCAAGTGGGCCCTCTACCCGCTGGAGGAGAGGCCCATGATGACCAGCTTCATAGCCGGCATAGGCGGCCGGGACGTGACCTACAAGGACATGGAGACCATGGTCCTCAAGGCCCTGGAGTGGATGGAGCGTGGCCAGCCCCGCGAGGGCGTCTGGTATGGGGTGAGGGGGCTTGAGCTCGCGTGAGGTAAGCTGGGCCATAAGGGAGCTCCCACGCGAGGAATACCTGCTGCCGGGCCACGCTGCCTGCGCGGGCTGTGGCGCCTCGCTATCGCTCAGGCTGACGCTGAAGGCGCTCGGCAAGCGCACCATAGTGGTCGTGCCGGCCTGCTGCACAAGCATCATCCAGGGGCCCTGGCCCAAGACATCCGTGGCCGTGCCCCTCATGAACATCATGTTCGAGGCGGCCGCCGTCTGCGCGGCTGGCATAGCCGCTGGCCTGAGGGCGAGGGGCATCGAGGACATCACGGTCATAGCCTGGGCCGGCGATGGAGGCACGTATGACATAGGCCTCCAGGCGCTCTCGGGCGCGGCCGAGAGGGGAGATGACATCCTCTACATCTGCTACAACAACGAGGCCTACATGAACACCGGCATCCAGCGCAGCGGTGCCACGCCCTTCGCGGCCAAGACCACCACCACGCCCGTGCTGGGCAAGAGGGAGCACAAGAAGAACATGCCCATGATCATGGTGGCCCACGGCATCTCCTACGTGGCCACGGCCACGCCAGCCTACCCGCTCGACCTCATGCGCAAGGTGCGCAAGGCCCGCGACATGGAGGGCACGCGCTACATAGAGATCCTCAGCCCCTGCCCACCAGGCTGGCGCTTCCCGGCCGACAAGACGGTCGAGGTAGGGCGCCTGGCCGTCCAGACGTGCGCGTTCCCGCTATGGGAGGCAGTGTGGGAGGACGGGCAGCAGGTCATCAGGCTGACGGGGCCGAGCAGGCTGATTGCTCAGGTGCCGGAGCTCAAGCTGCCCGTGGAGCCCTACCTCGCCATGCAGGGACGCTTCGCTGGCATAAGCCCAGAGGACGTGA